>JADGOD010000246.1 GCA_017883125.1 Acidimicrobiales bacterium | reverse complement strand
TTCCAACGTGTGATTCGCCTGCTGCGGACACGGCTCTCCAATGGGCCGCCGCACGGTTGTCGGCCTGGCGGCAGCTAAGGAGGAACTCGATCGACACCGGAGTGGGGCCAGATGATCCCTCAGTCCACCATATGCCTTGCGGATCACCGCAACAGCGAGCAATCCCCAGGGCATCCCCAAACCGGCCACGTGGGGTGCTACGGCACTTCGATGAGATCCCGCCAAGTCATCTGGGCCTTCAGCGGCGCTCAGGCCCCCCTGTGATCGAGGGGAGATGGACCCACCCGGCCTCGAGCTCCGAGGATCACCCGTGTAACAACACTTCGGGGATGGGCGGGCGAGCGTCTTGAGCGCCACCCGGCGACCACCGCTCGAGACCATGACGGCTTCCCCTCAAGGAGGAGCCATCGCTTCGACCAGACGCGACGCGATCCTCAGAGTGGGCCCGACGATCGAGCTGAACAAGACGAGCCACAGGCCGTGTCCGACACTTGTCGACGCGAGGCACTCCGCGGCCGCACCACGATCCCCGTTCGTCGAGACCCGATAAGTTCTTCCTGCATGGACCAGCCGACCGTTCCTCCCGACAGCGAGGCCCCCGCCCCCATCGATGCCCTCGAGGCGATGGGCACTGCTCGATCCATGCGGTGGCTTCGAAGCGATCCGGTGCCACCGGCCCTCATCGACCAGGTGCTCTGGGCTGCGACGCGGGCGTCGAGCCCCGACAACACTCAACCCTGGGACTTCGTGGTCGTGCAGAACGCCGATGTGCGAGAGAGGATCGGGCGGCTGTTCGAGGACATGCCGAAAGCACGCCCCGCTCAGCGGACCGGCTCACCCGCGCCCGACACTGCCGATGCGACCGCTCGTCGAACTCGAGAAGGGGTCCAGAACCTCGTCGCCACCCTCGCCGACGTACCGGTGATCATCTTTGTGTGCGGCGCAAACCTCTATCCACCAGATCAGCCGGATATCACCAACATGTACTCCGCCGTCTACGCGGCTGCACAGAACCTGATCGTCGCAGCGCGAGCGCTGGGCCTCGGCGCAGCCTTCACCACCTTGCACCGGTGGGTTGAACCTGGCCTCCGAGACCTCCTCGCCATTCCCGACGACCGGACGATGGCCGCCATGATCCCGATGGGGTGGCCGGACAGACCGTTCGGACCGCTGACCCGCCGCCCGCTCCAGGAGGTCGTGCATCACGACCAATGGTGATTCGCTCGGCACGCCGCGGTCAGCTCAGGGCCGCTGCTGAGTCGGCTCAACAGATTGAGCACAGAGCTCCAGCGGGTGTTGACGTAGGCCGTGCCGTCACCCAACCGGTACTGGCCGTGATCGACAGCGCGAAGGCTCACGCGGCAGCGGTGAACGAGGTGTTCGACTCGCTGATGATCCAGCGTTGCCAACTCCACAGGAGCTGCATCGTCGAAGGTCCTCCCATCTGGGATACCGCCTGAATTGCCTCGGAGAAGATCTGAGGTTGGTATCGCCACGTGGGATCTCCACATGTTGAAGCAGCGCTCAAGACGCTCGCCCCCTGCACGAGTGCCCTCGCTGCCCGGCCGATGGGGCGTGGAGGCACCTCGGGGTCGTCAGGCGCGGCCCCACTGCCTGGTTATGGCGAGGATCCCTAGCCACTTGACATCGAGGATGCCGGAGTCTCGAGGTTCTCCAACAGAGGGACCCGTCTCTGCAGACCCACGGTCCCTCGATGACGCGGGCGCACTCAGCCCGGGATCACGTTGTGCACGTTCATGATCATCGGCTCCTTCAGACCAACCCGGGGCCCGGCACGATCGGCCTAGGCGGGTCGGCGACAAGGACGTGTGCCTCACCGGTGGAGATGGCGAAGGCGATGGCTCGCGCTGCAAGTTCGGGCGGATCGGGCGTGATGCTCCATGCAACGGTTGCCAGGTGCCCGGCGCGGAGCTTGTCGTGGAACTCGGTTGCGGTCACCGACGGATAGACGACGGAGACTGAGATGCCCTGAGGCTCGAGCTCCAAGCGGCTCACCTGGGAGATCATGTTCAGCGCTGACTTCGTTGCGGCATAGCCACCGATCCCGGGGATCACCCGAAGCGACGTCGCAGAGCTGACGTTGACGATCGTCCCGGCGCCCTGTGCCCGCATGATGGGGAGGACGGCCTGGCTCGCCACGAGAGGTGCCACAACGTTCAGTTCGAAGACCGCCCGGAGGTCCTCAGGATCGATCTCGTCGATGGGGACGTGGAGCCCCTGGCCCGCGTCGTTCACGAGAACGTCGATTCGGCCGAAGGTGGCGATCGCCGTGTCGACGAGTCGCTGGATGTCCCCAAGGATCGTCAGGTCTGTCGTGACGGCAAGCGAGGCAGGCAGCTCAGCGGCCAGCGCCTCGAGCCGGTCAGTCCGTCGTGCAGCGAGCACGACTCGTGCCCCTGAACGGCTCAGCAGTCTGGCGGTTGCGGCACCGATACCCGACGACGCCCCCGTGACGATGCACACCGACCCATCGATCTCCATCTTGGTCTCCGATCCCGCCGCGCTGGCTTCCCACTGCACATCCTGCATCACACATCGGTCGAGGGATCTCAAGGCGAACCCGATCCATCGCAAACCTTGCTATGGGGGCATCCCCTCGCTACCGGTCATGGGTGCAGCCAAACTCCTTCATCCAGATGGGTTCATCTCCCCTCAGTCACAGGGGGCCCAGAACGCCGGGTCCGTGCGACACACGAGAGATGCCCCCAGCACTGGGCCGGAGCTCCCGATCACCGGCACCTTCGTGCGGTCTCTTCTGTACATCAGATGAGATATATGTACAATAAGTACATGGGCACGACCGGATCACTCAACATCACAGAGGCGCGCAAGCAGCTAGCGGCGGTGATCGATCAGGCACGTTCCGAGCATGAGCCCATCTACCTGACTCGACGTGGTCATCGCGTTGCCGCCGTGATCGACGCCGATGATCTGGACGGCATCATCGCGTTGGCCGACGACATGGCCGACATCCGAGCAGCCGAAGGGGCGCGGGCGGAGATGGAGGCAACCGGAGAGTTACCGATCCCGTGGGAGCAGGTCAAGGCGGATCTCGGCTTGGCATGAGCTACTCGGTCCAGCTGTCACCCGCTGGAATCCGCCAGCTCCGCACGTTCGATCCAGACGTCAGACGCCGGATCCAGGCGGTCATCGAGCTCCTCGCTGAAGACCCGCGGCCTCCGGCGGCTACGCCACTTGTCGGCGGCGCGGGAGAGTGGCGGGTGCGAACCGGTGTCCATCGCGTCGTCTACGAGATCCATGATGATCAGCTGCTCATGCTTGTCCTGAGAATGGCCCACCGTCGCGAGGGCTACGAGCGCTGACGGCGGCAGCATTCAACCTCGAGAGGAGCCCTTGGCCACAGCATCCCCGAGCTCGAGGCCGGTGCGGAACCGGTCCTCGCCCACGACTCGTCAACCCACTCATCACACACCACCGATCGCTGAGAATGAAGGAGGATTCGCATGCCAACCGATAGGCCGATGCAACTGGGGATGGTGGGGCTGGGACGGATGGGGGCCAACCTCGTTCACCGACTCGTGCGCGACGGGCACAGCTGCGTCGTCTACGACGTCAATGCCGATGCCGTGCACGCGCTCGAAGGTGACGGGGTCGTTGGCGCGACATCGATCGAAGACTTCGTAGCCAAGCTCGACACGCCCCGCGCCGTCTGGCTGATGCTGCCCGCGGCAATCACCCAAGGGGCGCTGGACGAACTTGTCGTGCACCTCTCCGGCGACGACGTCGTCATCGACGGCGGGAACTCCTATTACCAAGACGACATCATTCGCGCCGGGCAGCTCGCCACGAGCGGCATTCACTACGTCGACTGTGGAACAAGCGGTGGCGTCTGGGGACTCGAGCGTGGGTACAGCCTCATGATCGGAGGTGGGGACGACATCGTTGCTCGCCTCGACCCGATCTTCAAGACGATCGCACCGGGCGATGACGGCAGCGTCCCGACGCCGGGTCGCACTCGCACCGGCGGCACGGCATCCGAGGGCTACCTGCACTGCGGCCCCAGCGGCGCGGGCCACTTCGTGAAGATGGTGCACAACGGCATCGAGTACGGGATGATGGCGTCGATCGCCGAAGGGTTGAGCATCATCAAGCACGCCAACGTCGGGAAGCAGCAGGAGATGGCCGACGCCGAGACCACTCCCCTGCGCGACCCCGAGTTCTACTCGTTCGATATCGACGTCGCAGAAGTAGCCGAGGTCTGGCGCCACGGATCGGTCGTGAGCTCGTGGCTGGTCGACCTGACCGCCGACGCCCTTGCACGCTCTCCAGAGCTTGCCGAGTTCAGCGGACGAGTGTCCGATTCAGGTGAAGGCCGCTGGACCGTCGAGGCGGCGATCGCTGAATCAGTGCCCGCGCCGGTGATCAGCGCGGCGCTCTGGCAGCGCTATGAGTCACGAGGCCAGGGCGAGTTCACCGCCAAGATCCTCTCTGCGATGCGCTCCGAGTTCGGCGGGCACGCCGAGAAGCATTCCTGAGGTGCGCCACGAGCTGCGCGAGTACCCAGACGCCGACTCCCTCGCACGGGCGGGGGCGGCCTTCGTCGCCGAGCGAGCACGTCTTGCTGTCGCGTCCAAAGGGGTGTTCTCATTTGCCGTGAGCGGCGGCCACACCCCTTGGAGGATGTTCACCGAGCTGGCCTCCTGCGAGATGCCATGGACGCACACCGTGATCTACCAGGTGGACGAGCGAGTCGCCCCCGAAGGGGACCCCGAGCGAAACCTGACCAACCTGCACGCGAGTCTCGGGATGGCCGAGCCGCTCGTCGAGAAGATGCCGGTCGATGACGAGGACCTCGACGCCGCCGCTGAGCGCTACGGTGCGCTGCTCCCGGCGCGACTGGACCTCGTGCACCTCGGCCTCGGTGCCGACGGCCACACTGCGTCGCTGTTGCCGGGCGACCCCGCACTCGACGTGACGGATCGACTCATAGCGCTCACCGCGATCTACCAGGGCCACCGACGAATGACCATGACGTATCCTGCGCTCGCTCGGGCGGACCAGGTTCTTTGGCTCGTCGCCGGTGACGACAAGCGTGAGCCGCTCTCGATGCTCCTGCGCAGTGACCCTTCGATTCCGGCGGGTCGTGTCGAGGCGTCGCGCTCGCTCATCATGGCCGACAGAGCGGCGGTCTGAGTCATGCACGTCGACGATGACCCCACAGCACCGGCCCGTCGCCTCTCTCCAACACCAGGCATCATCGACCACGGCATCATCGCTCCTGAGCTGGTGAGCGCGGTGCTCATCGGTGTCGAACCAACCGTCCGCCGATCAACGCATGGAGGTATCCAATGAGCTCCCTTCCGGTCCAGCAGGACTCCGAGGTCCCCGAAGACCACGTCATCGTGCTCTTCGGAGCCACCGGTGACCTCGCGAAGCGTAAGATCATCCCGGGATTGTTCCATCTAGCCGCCGCAGGTCTTCTCCCAAAGCGCTATCAGATCATCGGATCCGCGCCTGCGGCGTTTGGAATGGGGACGAACGCGTTCCGCGCCTACGCCCAAGATGCAGTTCGACAGTTCGGCACGAACGCGCCCGAGGGTGAGGTCTGGGACCAGTTCGAAGCGTCCCTCTCCTTCGCCGTCGCCGACCCCGATGACGTCGCCGAGCTCCAGAGGGCGGTCGAAGACGCCGAAGCGGCGATCGGCGGAAGCGTGCGCAGACTCTTCCACCTCGCCGTCCCACCCGATGCGGTGCTCGCCATGGTCCAGATGCTGGGAACCTCGGGGCTCAACGAGAACTCTCGCGTCATCTGCGAGAAGCCCTTCGGAGTGGACCTCGCCTCGGCGCGAGAGCTCAACGGAGTCATCAAGGCCAACTTCGAGGAGACACAGGTCTTTCGCATCGACCACTTCCTCGGCAAGGAGTCGATAGACAACATCCTGGCTCTGCGCTTCGCCAACCGACTCTTCGAACCTCTCTGGAATCGCGATCACGTCTGCTTCGTGCAGATCGACGTGCCCGAGACCCTGTCGATCGAGAATCGGGGGGGCTTCTACGAAGAGACGGGGGCCTTTCGCGACATGGTCGTCAGTCACCTCTTCCAGGTGCTGGCCTTCCTGGCCATGGAGCAGCCGACCAGTCTCGATGCCGGACCGCTGCGCGACGAGGTTCACAAGGTGTTCGAGTCGCTACGTCCCATCGATCCGGCCCACGTCGTTCGCGGTCAGTACGACGGCTACCTGAGCGAACGAGGGGTCGCGCCGGATTCGCAGACCGAGACATTCGTGGCGCTCCGCGCGGAGGTGGAGAACACCCGATGGAAGGGCGTTCCCTTCTACCTTCGCACCGGCAAGTGCCTCGCACAGAGCCGCCAGGTCATCACGATCGGTTTCGATGAGCCGGTCATGCGGCTGTTCCCGATGAGCAAACGGGCACCAACTTGGCGCGGCAACAAGCTGGTCGTGGACTTCGCCGACCCGGGCTCCATCCACGCGCACTTCCTGGCGAAAGAGCCCGGACCACTGATGCACCTCGATTCCGCGGAGATGACGTTTCACTACAGGGACTCATTCCAAGCAGCCAACAATCTCGAGGCGTACGAGCACCTGATTCTCGAAGCCATGCTGGGCAATCGAGCGCTCTTCACCCGTTCGGACGGGATTGAGCGACTTTGGGAGGTTGCCGCCCCGCTGCTCGACAGCCCGCCGCCCGTGGAGCCGTATGCGAAGGGTTCGTGGGGGCCCGACTCGATTGCACGCATTGTCGCTCCGAACCAATGGTGTCTCCCCTGAGGGATTGCGAAGGCTCGTCCAGGAGCAGCGTCAAGCGAAAGAGTTGAACCCAGGACCTCTTGGCCCCTGAGCGGACTTGGGGTGTCCCGAGAGATGCCATGCCGTGTCGTCTAACCAGTTCAGGGCCGGTCTCCGTCATCGCAGCCGTTCCACGCATCGACGAGCGGCAGCAGTCGATCATTCCAGGTTCAACTGCAGGTTTGGCCACACGATTAGAGCGACGGATCAGACGTTGGCGCTGTGTCGCAGCTTGACCCGGGTACGCATGCGGATAACCAAGCGGAGCACGCTGAGGCTGGCCAAGGCGATCATCGTCACGTTCACTGCTGGCTTCCATTGAACGTCGTCACCGTTTACGACGTAGACGCCCACGGGCAGGATGAGGCCGCCGAATCCTGCACCGGAACCCACAGGAGAGCCGGTCTCCGTCCCGTCAGAATCGTCAGAATCGTCAGAATCAGACTCCGGCGATCCATCGCTTGGTCCATGGACGTGACCCGGCACCATCGGTCCTTCACCAACGCCACCGCCTCCTGCGACGAAGGCCACGGGGATGACGAGGAGCCCTTCGCGCTCATAGGGCGTCCCGAAGGCACGTCGCACCGACAGGTTCTCCGCCACTCGATTCAGCAACTTCTTGGTGCTCATGTTCTGACGACCCTTCTCACGTCTCTCTGTCCAGTATGAGCGCAGAAACCTCGAACGGTAAGGTCCCAAGTCCCCTTTCCCGAGTTGAACCGCACTGGTCCTGCAAGAGACTCCCCCGCGTGGATCAGATGGCGTCATGGGTACCGAATCAAAGGACAGCAAGGCGCTACCCGCCTGAGCTGAGAGAGAGCCGTTGCGATGGCCGGCTGAGCGCGCAGCGCACAGGGGGCTCATCGGACTTGAGAAGTGATCGACCTGGGTCGGCGGTGCTGAGGGCTGGCGTTCAGAACGAGGCTAGGGACCTTGACGCCTTGCGCGGAGGATCAGAAAGTAGAGGTACCGGACCATGTCAGGAGAGCGATGCGGTAGAGGAGCTTGGAGATGCGAACCGAACGTGCCGATGGGTGGGGAAGGGCCCTTGGGGTCCTCTGGCATCAGGATCTGGTGCTCCGAGAGCTCTTCGACGAGATCGGCCGACCTCGGGACGGAGGTGTCGAGTCTCGCTACGACTATGGCAACCAGGCCAAGGAGGTCATCCGTCACGTCGGGAACCGAGAGGCGGCGGTCATGGACGTGGCGCATGGGATCGAGGGTCTGAACGAACTCGTCCCCAGCGCCGAGCGGATGTTGGCTGCCGATCGAGAACTTCGCCGCCTCTACAGAGAGGCAGGACGGATGTCGCGTGGAATCAGGGGTATGGATCTCAACATCGGGCAGAACTTCGATGCCGTCTTCCAGCCTCTGGTTGAGGTGGTCCGACGCGAGGTGGATTGGGAGCTCGACGGTGAGTTGCTGCACATCAGCCCAGTCGTGGGCGAGGACGGCGTCCATGATCTCTTCCACAGCGCCAGCTGGTTGGAGCACCACGCGCCCATGACGCTCGATCCGCGCGGCGAGCGCTGGTTCGAGCGATTCCCCGTGGTGTCGCACGCCCTCACGCTCTGGGACCACATGCGTGACTACCCTCGAGCCGCACGAGGAACACGGCGTCCTTGAGTTCTACCTTGCTGTCTCATCGGCTTCTCTTCCGCGGGCGTGGAGAGATGGGATCCGCAGCTCGAAGAGTGTCATCCCGACGATCACCAGGGGGCTTCGGCGGTCCCAACCATCACGTTCCAGTGAGATTGACGACGTGAGATACGGGTGACGTTCGAGCTGGAGACCCATCACTGCCGGCGCGTTCAGTCCAAGATTCGGAGGGCACGCCCGCCTTCAGTGGGCCACAAACAGCCGCTTCTAGCGATCTGCTTCCAATTGGGAATCGCCGTGATGACCAGTCGCTTGCTCGGGCAACGTCGCTCAATGGGATAACTCGATAGCGGCTGAGGGGTGAAAGTCCTGGTGCCACCAACGTGATTCCTCGCGGGCACCACGGGCGAAGCGACCATGACCGCTACTAGGCGGTTGGCGTCTGGACTGGCGATCTCATTGCCTACAACTGGTTGTAGAGCACGTTGAGGACGCCAAGCACGATCACCACGATCATGGCATTGCGGCCGCCTTGGCTCAGCCGGATGGACCAATCGCTGCCCTCGGCCACCTCTCCGTCACCTGCCGTCGGCAGATCGCCCAAGAGCCCCCACGGATACTCAGCGGTCAGCATCGTGAAGTAGCCGCCGAGGCGCGCCTGGAAGCGGGCCACCGCACGGGTCGCTTCGTAGAGGGGGATCGGCTGGGAGCCCGTGAAGGTGATCATGGCCCAGCTGCCCACAGCCATGAGCCCAAGGCCCGTGCCAGCCACCGAGCCAACGATGGCGCCTGGGATCACCAAGATGAACCTGAAGAGAACGGCCAGCCGATTGAGCGGAGCACGCTCAGGGATGGAGATCTGGATCGGGTAGTTGGGATCCTCGTCCAAGGAGAAGGGTGGGTAGGCGTCGGTCAAGAAGTGAAGGTAGCCGTGGACACGAACCCCCCATCGGAGGAACCCAGAGAGGAAGTCCTCGGCGAAGTCGGGAAGCTCACCGGTGAACAGGGCTCCGAACCAACCGATGACCACGACGACGAAGGCTGCGATGCTGACGAAGAACAACGCGATCATCTGGGGGATCACCCAGATGATGCGCAGGGCGGCGGTCAGGCGATCTCGCTCCATTGGTTGGATCGAGCGAAGGTTGATCGGATGAGGTTCCGCACCGGGTGCAGTTGGGTTTATCGACATGGCTTCCACCTTCCTCTGTGAGCACTTGGGATAATAAACCGAGTCTTGTTCGAACCGAGGGACCATCGCCTGTGCGCCGGGCTATGTGCTCGCACACCAGGACGAACCGTC
>JADGOD010000245.1 GCA_017883125.1 Acidimicrobiales bacterium | reverse complement strand
TGGCTCAGCATCCAGTTCTGGTACTCCATGTTGAGCGCCACCCACTCGCTCTCCCCCCAGCTGGCCAGCTTCGTGTCGGTTAGGTCCGCGCTGGCCAGAGGCCCCTGGGACCCGTTCTGGTAGGCCAGGTGGGCCATGGCCTCCTGATCGACCTCTGTCTCCCAGGGAAGATCGGTCGAGCCATTCCACTGTGATCGCTTGGCCTTCTCGTAGAGCCGGTCGAGCTGGGGACGGGAGCCCTTGCCGTAGTCCCAGGTGAACTCGGCCGGGCACTTGTCGTCGACGATGTGCCGTCCTTCGGGCTCCTCGCTGCCCACCAGCGAGAAGATCTCCTCGAAATCGTTGATGTCCACCCTGCCGATCAAGTCTTCGTTGGACGAGAAGTCACGGACTCCCTCGGTCATCGCCATGATGGCCCCCCTGTCGTTGTGATGCGTCGCACCGTTCGTGGATCTGTCGATGTCGTCACCGGCGGTGCTCCGCCGGTCCCAGCGCCATGATGCCGGGGAGGACGAATCGGTGCACCAGGGCGGCGACGTCATCGTCGTCGAGGAGATCGAGGTCTTCGTCGGGGGTGGCGAGGTATGTCAGGACGACCCGAGCCACGAACTCCGCCGCCCTCATCGCCTCTTCCCGCTCGAGCCACTGGGCGAAGAACGGGTGGGCGAAGTCGGTCACCACCACCAGGGTCCGGTCCATCTCGCCGAGCGAGACGTGCGACAGGATCTTCTGGGGATCCTCGGCCATTACCGCGTTGAGCGCCGCCGACGAGGTCAGACGTCGGGCGGACTCAGAGATCGACCTGACGATCAGGTCCTCGAGCGACGTCGCCGCAGCCATGGCGGCCGCCATCCCGGCGAAGAAGCGCGTCGTCTCGGTCTTGGCCGTGGTGTGGAGCACGGCGTCTCGGCCGCCCGGGAACGTCCTATACAACGTGGCCCGCGAGATGCCTGCCTCGCGAGCGATCGAATCAAGGCTGGTCGAGCCGATGCCGCTGCGAGCGATGCACCGCACCGCAGCATCGACGATCTTGAGGCGCTTCGACGCCCCGTCGGCCACCGGGGCCGGGCGCCGAACGCCTCGACCGTCAACGGCCCCGCCGTCGCCGACGACGTCGCTGGCCGAGTCGAGAACGTCGCTTGAGATCACAAGATGAGACATTAGGACACGAGTTGTCTCATCGTCAACGGTCTTCAGGGGGCCGGGACGATCCCCGCCAAGAGCTCGGTCCGGACCAGCCGACTGACCTCGGCGGGGTCCTCGAGATCCCACCGGCCCGGCGATCCCATGTACGAGAGCACCATCCGAGCGAGGAACGATGAGGCCCCGGCCACCTCGACCCCCGGGGCCAGCTCGTGCTGCTCGAGATAGGGGGCGAGGAACTCCGCCACCAGGGTCCTGGTCGGTGCGACCTCGGCGCGCAGCGCGGACTCGACGGCCTCTGGATGGGCGCGCAGCATCACCTGGAGCACCTCGTGATCGGCGATGGCGCGGCGCGCCACCAAGATCCCCCGCTCGATGACCTCTTCGAGCGTCTCGGCGTCGCACACAGCCTCATAGAGCCGGATGAAGAACCGCTGGTACTCCCAGACGACCACGGCCTCGATGAGCTCGCCCCGGCCTCCGGGGAAGTAGCGGTACATGCTCGCCCTCGAGACGTGAGCCGCTCTGGCCACGTCACCGACGGAGGTCCGGGTGATCCCGTCTTGGGCGATGCACCCGTACGCGGCCTCCAAGATGGCCTCGCGAGTCTCGGCCCGTGGGCCCATCCTCAGCCGTCCAGGAGCACGTCGAGCCCGATCGTCACCCCGGGCCGGCTCTCGACGGATCGAACGGCCAAGAGCACGCCCGACATGAACGAGCTGCGGTCGTAGCTGTCGTGACGGATCGTCAGCCCCTGCCCTGGGCCGCCGAAGAGCACCTCTTCGTGCGCCACCAGCCCCGGGAGCCGGACGCTGTGGATCGGTACGCCGCCGGGCCCCGAACCGCCGCGAGCGCCGGGGAGCACCACCGTCGTCGTCGGATCGTGGGGCTCGCCCATCCCGGCACCGCTCCGCGCATCGGCGATGCCCCGGGCCGTGGCGAGCGCGGTCCCCGACGGTGCGTCCACCTTCTGGTCGTGGTGCAGCTCGACGATCTCGACGCTCTCGAAGTAGGGGGCCGCGAGAGCGGCGAAGCGCATGAGGAGCACGGCGCCGATGGCGAAGTTCGCGGCGACGATCGCGTTGGTGCCCGACGAGGCTGATGCCTCGCGCAGCTCGGCAAGGTCCGCCTCGGTGAGACCGGTCGTCCCCACCACGAGGTGGAACCCCCGGCGCAGGGCGGTGGCCAGATGGCCACGGGCGGCATCAGGGACCGTGAAGTCCACCAGCACGTCGGCCGCGCCATCGTCGAGGCGGTCAAGCGAGGTGGCCACGGCCACCGAGTCCCCGAGCCCGAGCTCGTCGACCCGTGGGTCGACCGCGGCGCTCACGACGAGGTCATCGGTCGCCGAGACCGCGTCGATGACGTTGCGTCCCATCCGGCCGGCGGCACCGATCACTCCCACCCTGATCACGGCCGGAACCCTACTCCTCCTGGGCCCCGGACCGGCGACGCCGCCGATCGGACACCAAGAAGATGGCCACGAGACCCGACATCACGACGATTCCCCCCGTGCTGAGAGCGGCTCCGAGCCTCCAGCCGGGTGCGACGTAGACGAAGGTGACGCGCCACTCCCCCGCAGGCAGGGCCACGCTCTGGACGAGGTCGTGGGCCGTGACGGTGGCGGTCGCTGCTGGGCCGCCCTCCGTCGACACGTACGACGCCTTCCATCCCGGGAGATAGGCCTCTGAGCGCACCAGCGTGGATGGGGACGCCAGGTGGATCACACCGGTCTGCGAGCCGTCGATCGAGCGCTTCGTCGAGAGCACCGCGGAGCCGGCTCCACCGTGCTCGATGCTCCACGACGCCACCACGGGCACCGTCGTGGTGAACGTCTGGATCGATCCGTCAGTGCTCGTGAGCCGCCAGCTGGCCTGATCGACCGCGTCCTGGAAGATCCCGCCCAGCCAGAACACCGACCCGGTGGCGTCGGTCACCGCCGAGCCGCTCATGACCTGGTGGACGGGACCGGTGATCACCAGGCCCGCCGCGTGGGTGGGCGTCGAGAACGTCACCGACCAGCCGGTGGTCAGTGGGACCACCGTGGCAGCGGCTGGGTGCGCCTGGCCGTCGGGGCCGAGCACGCTCACCCCGAGCCCGGCCGTCGAGGAGAGCTGCCTCATCACCGCTGCAGAGCGAGCTGCGAAGAAGACGCTTCGGACCTCGAGGTCCCGTCCGAAGTAGAACCGCCGAACGCCCTGGCTGGCGATCACCGGGGCTCCCGGACACTCGGGAACGGGGGGCGCCACCTTGAAGGCTCCTCCGGCCGGAGTGGTCGAGTAGATCTCCGGCGCCAGCTGTGGGGCGCCGATCACCATCGTGGCGAGCTGGAGCTGGCGGTAGCGGCCGAGCTTGAGCTGGCAGGCATCGAGGCCGCCTTGGACATGGGTGCCCGTCGCGACGCCGTAGGACTCCCCCACCAGCGAGCCGTATCCCTGGACGCTCGGCAGACCGGTGAAGACGTTGGTGTTCGGCTGCCCCAGGGCGATGAACTGCTCGTAGGAGCTCAACGACGGATCGATGAGCGCGAACCGGCCGTGGGTACCGAGCGTGGCGGCTGCGACCGAGCGCGAGGGCTCGACCGCGTTGTGCCCCGAGACCAGCCCGACGGTGCAGGCCAAGAGGAAGAAGGCCATGTCGATGACCATGAACCCGACCAGCGCTCCGGAGCGGCGCGACGAGGAGAGCCGCCTCCAGCAGAGGAGCAGGGACAGCGCAGCCAGCGCCAAGACGAGCGAGACGACGATCCACGGCCAGAGGTAGTGGCCTTCGACCTCGATCCCGTTGCGCGCCCCGAGCCACCTGAGGAGCGGACCGGGGGCCACGAGGACCACCGCGGCCAGAGCGATCGTGGCGATCAGCGGCGAGGCGGTCACCCATCGCCGCCAGCCCTGGAGCGACGCCCTGGCGAAGTCGCTGGCCAGGAGGCGATCGACGAACCACGCCACCAGCACGGCGACGGCCAGATCGACGATGGCCAGGTTCCGGCTCTGAAGCCGAGTCCTGTTGATGATCGGGATGTGGATGATGACGTGGAAGAGGGGGGTGTAGGACCCCCAGGCCAGGACCAGAGCGATCACCGTCATCACCACGAAGAGCCCGACCCACCGAGGAACCAGCCGACGGGCTCGTCCGAAGAGCTGTGTGGTGCTGGCGAAGAGGGCGACGAGGCCGAGCATCCCGGCGTAGCCGGTGACCTCTGGCAGGTTGTACTCGACGAAGAACGACGGCTGGTGCAGCAGGCCCGTCCCGCCCAGCAGGTCGGGGATCGCCATCAGCGTCGTCCATGAGACCTTCAGCGACCCTGAGCCGATGAACCACGGCGTCAGGTCCGAGCGCTGCGAGAGGGCGATGAAGTCCTGGCCGGGGAGCACCTGGGCCGCAGCGATGATCGCCCCCCACGCCACGGCCACCCCGACGCCTGCGAGGACGACGGCCCTGGGGGCGAGGCCCGCCCTCCCCGTCATGGCGGTGGCGCCATAGATCGTGACGATGACGCCCACGACGACGAGGTCCGAGATCGCCCGGGGCTCACCGGTCAGGAGGATGACGGCCGTCAGCGCGACGAGCCCGACCAGCGCCCAGCGGGCCGCTCGGAGGCCCTCGACCAACGACTCCGGAGCCTGGGGTCCTCGGATGCGATCGGCGCTGACGAGCAGGGCGAGGACGACCCAGGGCAGCCACCCCTGGCCCTGGATGACCCCGAGGTGGACCAGCTGGCCGACCATCGCCCCCATGAAGGCGTAGGTGAGCGCTCCGAGGAACGCGGGCAGAGAGCCCAGCCCGAGCCAGCGGCACAGCGCGAAGAGGCCCACGCCGGCCGCGACGTAGCAGACGATCAGGTTGAGGACCCAGGCCACGAGTCCTGGCAAGACGACGAAGAGGCCCGTGAGCGGGTACAGCGACCCGGCGTTCAACGAGCCGAGGAGCGGGGTGCCGGAGAAGGCGAGCGGATTCCAGAGCGGGACGTGCCCGGCCGCCACGACCTTCCCGGTCAGCTCTCGCAGCGGGTAGTTCTGGATCAGGTTGTCGCCGGACAGCGCGGGATGGCCCAGCACCGCCGGGATCGTGAAGAGGATCGCGGGGACGGCGACGAGGATCGCCATCGCCACGACATCGGCCCGAGAGAGGCTCCATCTCGGACGGATCTCTGGCGAGGTCAGCTCGTCTGGGGCCTGGACGTCGAGCTCACTCATCTGCATCCAAGCGTTGCACGTCGACCATCGTCCATTCTCCCGACACCGAGTGGGTGGATCCGTCGAGCGACCGATGACGGGCGCGTGGCCCCGAGCGCGCCAGAGCGGGCGCCGATGGCCACCGAGGTGATCATCGGACGCCCGCTCTGGACACGTCTTCGCGGATCGGGGATCGATCCGCCGTCGGGTCTAGCGACGACGGGACCGGTTCCTCGGGCGGCGGTCGCCGGGAGCATCGTTGGCCACCGGAGCGCCAGGGCCCAGGTCACCAAGATCGGCGGCGAGCTCCGCTTCGAAGGCATCCTCGAACGACGACGATGACGTCGCGGTCTTCGGTGCCTCCGACTCCCTCTCCCGCTCCCTTTCCCTGGGTGCGGGGGCGTCGTCCCTCTGAGGAGCCGGGGCGGCGGCGTTCTCGCCGGTGAGTCCCAGCGAGACCTTGCCCTGCGGGTCGATGTCCTCGACACGGACCTCGATCGACTGGCCGAGCTCGAGGACGTCCTCGACCTGGCCGACGCGCTTGCCGCCAGCGAGGGCGGACATCTTCGAGATGTGGAGAAGACCATCGCGTCCAGGCAGGATGTTGACGAAGGCACCGAACTTGGTCGTGTTGACGACCCTGCCCTGGTAGACCTCGCCCACCTCGGCGGTCGGAGGATCGAGGATCAGCGAGATCCGTCGACGAGCCTCTTCGACGGCGTGGCCGTCCTTGGCGCCGATGGTCACCGTTCCGATGACTCCGTCGTCGTCGACGGCGATGTCCGCACCGGTCTCCTGCTGGAGGGTGTTGATGACCTTGCCCTTGGGCCCGATGACCTCGCCGATCTTGTCGATCGGGATCTCCATCGAGACGATCTTCGGTGCGCTGGCCGCAACCTCAGGCCGCGGCGCATCGATGCAGGCGTTCATGACCTCGAGGATCTCGAGGCGAGCCACCTTGGCCTGGTGGAGTGCCTTGGCCAGGACGTCAGCGGGAAGTCCGTCGATCTTGGTATCCAGCTGCAGGGCGGTCACGGCGTCGGCAGAGCCGGCCACCTTGAAGTCCATGTCACCGAAGGCGTCCTCGGCTCCGAGGATGTCGGTCAGGGTGACGTAGTTGTCGCCCTCCTTGACCAGACCCATGGCGATTCCGGCGATCGGGGCCTTCAAGGGCACACCGGCAGCCATCAGCGACAGGCTCGAGCCGCACACGCTCGCCATGGACGTCGAGCCGTTTGACGACATGACGTCAGAGACGAGACGCAGCGTGTAGGGGAACTGGTCCTGGGTCGGGACCACGGGGACCAGCGCACGCTCTGCGAGCATGCCGTGTCCGATCTCCCGACGCTTGGGGCCGCGCATGAAGCCCGTCTCACCCGTCGAGTACGGCGGGAAGTTGTAGTGGTGCATGTACCGCTTGGTCTCGTCCGGCGTGATCGTGTCGATCAGCTGGTTCATCCGGGGCATGCCGAGCGTGGTGACGTTGATCACCTGGGTCTCGCCACGCTGGAAGAGGGCCGAGCCATGAGCGGTCGGGAAGAGGTCCACCTCAGCGGTGAGGGGCCGGATCTCGGTCACGGACCGTCCGTCGATGCGGACGCCGTCTTCGACGATGCGCATGCGGACGAGCTTCTTGGTCAGCGAGCGGATCGCCGCCTTGATCTCACCGACGCGCTCGGGGAAGCGGGGCTCGAGAGCAGCGATGATCTCAGCGCCGGCGCCGTCGAGAGCAGCGTTGCGCTCCGCCTTCGACGTCTGCACGTTGGCCGCGGTCAGGCTTGCGGTGCCCGCTTCCTCGACGGCGACGAAGATGTCGTCGCCGTAGTCCGACAGGACGGCGTAGGGGATCGGCTCGATGGGTCCGCGGGTGGCCACGTACTCGGCCACCATCTGGCGCTGCAGGTTGATCGCCTCACGGATCCAGATCTTCGACGCCTCGAGTCCGGCGGCGAGGACTTCCTCGTCCACCTTCGGGGCACCCTGGGCGTAGCGGTCGAACGATCCCTCGGTCCCGCCGGCTTCGACCATCATGATGGCGATTTCGGTGTCGGGAGAGTCGCTCAGCGCGCGGCCGGCGACGACGAGCTCGAAGGTCGAGTCATCGCCCTCGGCGAAGGTGGGATGCGGGATCCAGGTTCCGTCAGTGGTGTAGGCGACGCGGACCGCACCGATGGGGCCGTCGAAGGGGATGCCCGAGATCATCAGCGCCGCCGACGAGGCGTTGATGGCGATGATGTCGTGGGGGTTGACCTGGTCGGCTCCGAAGACGGTTCCGACGACGTGGACCTCGTTGCGGAAGCCCTTCGGGAACGAAGGACGCAGCGGGCGGTCGATGAGCCGACAGATCAGGATCGCCTGGTCGGAGGACTTGCCCTCACGACGGAAGAACGATCCGGGGATCTTTCCTGCCGCGTAGGTGCGCTCCTCGATGTCCACGGTGAGTGGGAAGAAGTCAGCGCCCTCACGGACGTGCCTGGAGGCGGTGACCGTCGCCAGGACGATGGTGTCACCGATGCGGGCTTGAACGGCCCCATCGGCGAGCTGGGCGAGCTTGCCCGTTTCAAAGCTTAGGGTGCGGTCGGTCCCAGAGATGGGGCCGCTCACGCGGATGGCGTCTGCCATTGTGCTCCTTTTCGTTGGGGGCACACCCGCTCCGGTTCCCAGTGGTCAATCACCTTGATCGGACCCAAAGGGGTCCAAGGTGACTGGCCACTGGCAGCCGATGACGGCGAGTGCCCGTGTATGACGTGGATCCCCGGACTCTCCGAGAACCACGCTGCCTCGCTAGCGGCGGATGCCGAGCTTGGCGATGATCGAGCGGTAACGCTCGACATCGTTCTCTCTCACGTAGTCCAGAAGACGACGACGACGACCGATGAGCTTCATCAGGCCACGGCGGGTGTGATGATCACCCTTGTGAGCCTGAAGGTGCCCGGTCAGATGCGAGATGCGATCTGTGAGAAGCGCGATCTGGACCTCGGGTGAACCGGTGTCCGTCTCGTGAAGGCGATTCTCGGAAATGACAGTCTGCTTCTCACTCATGTGTCGTCCTCTCGAAAGAAGTGGGAGGGATCGGGTCAGCGGCGACGCCCCTGACCCACATCGACTGCGCTCCCTCTTTCAACAAGGGGCCCAGACGTGCACAGGCAATGGTAGCAGCACTCTCCCGCTTCAAGCCCTCATGGCGGGGAAACCCGCCGTGGGCCACCCCCTGGCGCCCTGAGGGGCGCTAGGAGCCCTGCTCGGCCCCGGGAGCCTGATCGGCGGCCTCGGCGCACTTGTCCGATGCGACAGCGATGTCTCGCCTCATCTGGGCGATGAGCGCATCGAGGTCGTCGAAGTGCGCTTCATCTCTGAGGCGCTCAAGGAACGAGATCCGGGCCGTCCTCCCGTAGAGATCACCCTCGAACCCGATCAGATGGGCCTCGATCAGCGGCTCGGCCGACTCATAGAAGGTCGGCCGGCGCCCGACCGAGATCGCTGCGGGGTGCGCGCCGATCTCATCGTCCCGGTACCAGCCGGCATAGATCCCCACCGCCGGGACCGCCATCGAGGCCTCCACGTGCATGTTGGCGGTGGGAACGCCCAGCTCGGGCCCTCCCCGACCGTCTCCGTGGCTGATGGGACCTCGGAGCTCGTGGACCCGGCCGAGGAACCTGGCTGCGCTGAGGACATCACCAGCAGCCACCAGCGCGCGGATCCTCGTGGAGGAGACGACCTCCCCCTGGACCGCATCGAGCGAGACCCCTGTGACCTCGAAGCCGTGTCGACGCCCCTCGGCCTCGAGGAGGGCCACGTTCCCCCGGCGCCCCTTCCCGAAGTGGAAGTCCTCGCCCACGATGACCTCCCGGGCGTCGAGCTGGCGCACGAGGACCGAGTCGATGAACTCCTCGGGGGCCTCGGTGGCGGTCTCGTCGTTGAAGGGGATCACCCCGACCGCCTGGATCCCCAGGGATTTGAAGAGCTCGAGCCGCTGGGTGAGGTCCGTGAGCATCTTGGGCGTGCTCTGCGGACGGACGACCTCGGCGGGATGTCGGTCGAACGTGGCCACCACCGGGGTCCGTCCGCTCCTCTGGGCCGCATCGACGACGCGCCCGAGGGTGTGGCGGTGGCCGAGGTGGACCCCGTCGTAGACGCCGATGGTGACGACCGAGCCCTCCGGACTCAGGAGATCACTGCGTGATCCGGCGTTCAAGAGAATCAGTTCCATCCGGTGTGAAACCTAGACGGTCACCGGGAAGCGCCCGGTCATCGCTACTGTGAGGCGGCCAGGACCACCGAGGCGGTCAAGCGCCCGTCGCCCTGGCCGTCATAGACCCCGAGCAGCGCTCCGTCGGGGTCGAGCACGGCGAACGGGCCGGCCCCGACGGCTCCCCACTCCTGGGCGTCGAGGGCCATGCCCCGACCGATCCGCTCGGCGGCCTCGGCATCGACCTTGATCGACGCCAGGCCCCGGAGCGCCTCGGCGGGGGTGAGGACCAGTCCGCTGAAGTCCGCCGAGCCCGGGGTGCCCCCGGAGCGCTCCGCTACCTCCGCCAGGGTGTGCGCATCGGCGAGGGTGAACGAGCCGACGGCGGTGCGTCGGAGCGAGGCCATGTGCGCCCCGCCGCCGAGCGCCCGCCCGAGATCGTCGACGAGCGAGCGGACGTAGGTGCCCGACGAGCACACCACGGAGAACCTGTAGCGGCCCGGCTCAGGGGTCTCAGTGGTCTCGAAGCGCTCGACCGTCACCGGGCGGGCCTTGCGCTCCACCTCGATCCCGGCGCGGGCGAGCTCGTGGAGCCTCTTGCCGTCCACCTTGAGAGCCGAGACCATCGGAGGGACCTGGAGGATCGATCCGGTGAGCTCCTTGGCGGCCTCGGC
>JADGOD010000244.1 GCA_017883125.1 Acidimicrobiales bacterium | reverse complement strand
GGGCATACTGAGCGGCGTGTTTCAGCTCAGTGACGTCCCGGCAGATCACTGACGCGCCGACGACTGCGCGATGCTCGTCACAGATCGACGAGATCGTGAGGGAGACCGGGAACGACGTTCCGTCCTTGCGAACGCGGACGGTCTCGAAGTCGTCGATCGACTGGCCAGCGCTGATCTTGGCCAGGAAGGAGAGCAGCTCACCCTTCCGGTCGTCGGGAATGAGGCGGTCGACGGCCGTGCCGATGATCTCCTTGGCGGGGTAGCCGAACATCCTCTCTGCCGCCGGGTTCCAGCTCGTGATGGTGCCGTCGATCGTCCTGCCGAAGATGGCGTCGTGAGAGTTCTCGACAATCGCCGCGATGCGCTGGGCGACGGCCAGCGCCCCCTTCTGCTCGCTGAGGTCGCGGTGGATCATGGAGGTACCGACCACCGCGCCGGCCGGGTCGAGGATCGGTGAGACTGTGAGCGCGACAGGGAAGACCGTTCCGTCCTTGCGGATCCGCTTTGTCTCCAGCCGCCCAACGTGCTGGCCGGCCTTGATCCTCCTCAGGACGGCCCTGATCTCATCTTTGCGGTCCTGGGGGGTCAGGAACTTGGCGGGCTTGCCGGCGACATCCTCGGCGGAGTAGCCGTACATCCTTTCGGCTGCGGGGTTCCAGCTCGTGACGACTCCGTCCAGCGAACCGCTGATGATGGCATCTTCTGAGTTCTCGACGATCGCGGCCATGTACTGGGCGGTCACGAACGCCTGCTGCTGCTGGGTGATGTCGCGGCAGATCACGGAGGCACCGACGACCCTTCCTTCGTCGCGAATCGGCGAGATGGTGAGCGAGACCGGGAAGATCGTTCCGTCCCGCCGGACATTGAGGGTCTCGATGTGCTTGATCCGCTGGCCGGTGCTGACCCTGCCTGCCAGGGCCTTGGCCTGTGCTGCCTTGCCCCTGGGGATCAGGAGGCTGACGGACTTGCCGATGATCTCCGCGTCGGAGTAGCCGAACATCCTTTCGGCGGCCGGGTTCCAGCTCGTGATGACGCCCTCGGGCGTCTCGCCGATGATGGCATCGTCCGAGTTCTCGACGATGGCGGCCATCCGCTGGGCGGCCTCCAGCGTCCTCTTCAGCTCGGTCATGTCGCGGCTGATCATGGAGGCGCCGACGACGGTGGCGTTGTTGTCGCGGATCGGCGAGGCCGTGAGGGAGACGGGGAACGCCGTTCCGTCCTTGTGGATGCGGATGGTCTCAAGGTGCTCGATCCGCTCGCCGGCCCTGATCCTGGCCAGGAGGTGCCGGGTCTCGTCGGGTCGATCGTCGGGGCTGGTGGTGTCGACGGACGTGCCGATGATCTCTTCCGGGCTGTAGCCGAACATCGTCGCTGCGGCCGGGTTCCAGCTGGTGACGATGCCGTCGAGCGTGCAGCCGATGATGGCGTCATCCGAGCCCTCGACGATCGCTGTCATTCGCTGGGCCGTCTCGAAGGCCTGCCTCTGCTGGCTGATGTCGCGGTGGATCGCCGTCGTCCCCACGATCTCGCCGTCCTCGTCGCGGATCGGTGAGACGGTGATCGAGACCGGCAGCTCCACTCCGTCCTTGCGCAGACGGACGGTCTCGAATCGGTCAATCGCCTGGCGCGCCCGCACGCTGTCGAACAGCCTGGTGATATCGCCCGCCCGTTCCGGGGGCATCAGGAAACTGGCGTACCTGCCGATCACGTCCGTGGCCGAGTAGCCGTACAGACGTTCGGCTCCAGGGTTCCAGCTCGTGATCGTGCCCTCGAGGTTGGCGGACATGATCGCGTCCTCGGAGTACTCGACGATCGACGCGACGAGCTCGGCGTTCCTGACGGCCTGCCGCTGCCGGTTCACGTCGTGCACCGCCGTGATGACCAGCAGGACATCGCCGGTGTCGATGTGGGACAGGCTGACGTTGATCGGGAACTCCGTCCCGTCCTGATGCCGTCCGCTCAGCTCCAGGTCGAGTCCGAGGGACCGGGTCCGGGGATCCGCAAAATGGGTCTGCTGATGCTCGGCGTAGATCTGCCACAGAGGTTCGGGGATGAGAGTCTCGATGGGTTCACCGATCAGGCGGTCACGCTGATAGCCGAACAGCGACTCGGTCTGGCAGTTGACGAACCGGATCAGGCCCTTCTGGTCCATTGCCACCAGAGCGTCCGGCACGGCTTCCAGAAGGTGCTCGAACCTCGTTGTCTTCGACGACATGTCGCACCCCCGCCGAGCCGACCCACAGGACTCACAACTGGCAATATAGCCAGACCCTGATAAGCCGATTCTACGCCGGAACGTTCTGGCGGGACCCGGAGGTATGTGCTCGTTTCCGGCTACAATGAGACAGAGGTCAACCGCTAGGAAAGGACCGATGATGGCAGAACGTGAGAGCACAGGTTCGGAGTCGCTGGGCAGCTACAGCCTCGATGAGGAGGACCAGCTGCAGCCCGAGGACACTCTGGATGACCGCGGCGTCGACGACCTTCTGGACGAGGGCTACTCACCCCCTGAGCGGTCCCGCGGAGTCGACGCCTTCGGGACCACGGTGGCGGAGCAGCGCCGGGGCGAGAGCCTCGAGCAGCGCCTCGCTCACGAGGTGCCTGACCCGGCGAACCTCTTCGAGGACCCGCTCGCCGAGACGGACATGGTGGGCGGGGATGACCCGGATGCCATCGCGGCGGAGGACGACTTCGTGGGTGACGGCGAGGTGGGCGATCGCCGCAGCGGGCGACTGGTGGCCCCGGACGAGGGTTCGCACCAGGACAACGAGGCGGACCTGGTGGCCGACGACGTAGGCATCGATGGTGGTGGCTCCTCTGCCGAAGAGGCTGCCGTCAACATCATCGATGGTGAGCCGCGCTGAACCGGTGCTGAGCCCGACTCTGTGACGCGGCTCGGGATCCTGGCGTCGGCTATGTGGGCAACGGTCAGTCGGGATCGCTCTGGTCTCCCGCGGCAGGGCCGTACCTCTGGAGGAGCTCGATCTCCTTCTTCAGCTCGATCATCTTGAGCTCGCGCCCGATCGTCATTCGCTGGAACCGCTCGAGCTCGGCGAGCCGGTCCAGCTCCCTGGCCTGCTGCTCGACGCGATCCTTCTGCGCCTGCACCTGCCTGGTCACGTCGCGAGCTGTGGCGAAGACGCCGCGTACCGTCCCGGCGGTGTCGCGATAGACCGATGCGTTGTACAGGACGTCGGTGGTCGTCTCAGGCGTGTCGCGATGGCGCACGGTCAGCGGGAAGTCGCTGACCGCTCCCTGCTCGAGCACCTGCTGGTACACCTCCTCAGCCCGGGCGGGTTCGGTGAAGTAGTCGGAGAAGAAGGTGCCGATGAGCTGGTCCCGGGGGATTCCGGTGAGCCGGACGGTGGCCGTGTTGGCGTCGGCGATCCTGCCGTCGGGGCCGATGGAGACCATCGAGTCCAGACTTGCCTCGATCATGGACCGGGAAAGCTCCAACACCTCCTTCTGCCTGGTGATGTCGCGGTGGATGGTGGACAGCGCGACCACGACGCCGTTCGGATCGCGGATCGGAGAGACGCCGACGGAGACCTGGACCAGCGTTCCGTCCTTGCGGAGGTGCAGGGTCTCGGAGTCTGCGAGGAACCCGTCCTCGGCCTCGAGCTGCTCC
This sequence comes from Acidimicrobiales bacterium, assembly GCA_017883125.1. Classification (GTDB taxonomy): domain Bacteria; phylum Actinomycetota; class Acidimicrobiia; order Acidimicrobiales; family RAAP-2; genus CAIUMH01. The sequence continues at coordinate 473 of JADGOD010000244.1, read as the reverse complement.
AGGCGGGCCTTGCTCTCAGCCAGCCGATCCTCCGGAACCAGGAACCAGGCAGGTTTGCCGACGACCTCCTGCGCGGAGTAGCCGTACATCCGCTCGGCCGCCAGGTTCCAGCTGGTGACGACACCTCCCGGGACGTTGCTGCCGATGATGGCGTCCTGAGACTGCTCCACGATGGCCGCCATGTGCTGAGCGGTCTCGGCCGCCTCATGGCGCTCGGTGATGTCCCGCCAGGTCACCGAAAGGAGTGAGTCCGTCACCTTGACCGCGCGGAGGTCGTAGTGACGCAGCCGCCCGCCATAGAGTCTCGGCTGAGCCCAGGCCACGTCGTCGAGCGTGATCGGCTCGCCCGTGGCGAGCACCTGCTGGTACGCCACTCTGGTCGGGTCGCTGGCGAAGTCGGGCCACTGCTCCAGCAGGGTCGATCCGAGGAGGCGCTCGCGGGGCCACTGGTTGTACTCGCAGGCGGCAGGGTT
>JADGOD010000243.1 GCA_017883125.1 Acidimicrobiales bacterium | reverse complement strand
CGGCCATGACCGTCGCTGACGAGCATTCACGGCCAGGCGTGGGCTCGGTGCCCTTCGCGATGACGGACCCGCTGCTCGTGCAGCGCGAGCGCAACTACGACCGAGAGCTCGTCGAGCTCGAGAAGGAGCTGCGAGGGGAGACACCACCTACGAGCTGGTGGTCACGCTCAGAATCAGGCAAGCCACCCCGGTCGGGCGGGAACCGGCAACCCCAGATGGACGAGCCGCGCATGAGCCACGAAGCCAGCTGATGGGGCGCGCCCGAGATCACCGGCCAGCAGTCATGCAGGACCGCTCAACCGCTGGAGCGCTCGCCACATGGTCGGGAGTATCGGTCTTGATCAGGCAGCGTGACGTCAGGAGCCTTCTCACCGGGCGCGAGCATGTGCCCACGGTCCTCCCGGGCTCTCGCTCACACCATGAGCCGAACTGACAACGTTCCTGGCTATTACAACTAGATCCCGCGGACGGTGTCGAAGAGTTCGACCAGATTGTTGGACTCGTTCTCGAGCTGGCTGCTCGTCGTTACGCTCCAGCTCGGAGTTCGCGCTTGAGCACCTTGCCGGATGGATTCCGCGGCAGCGCGTCGAGGAAGTCGATCTCCTTGGGCACCTTGAAGCGTGCAAGCTGGAGGCGGCAGTGCTCGATGAGCTCCTCAGACGTTGCGGTCGCGGTCGGCTTCAAGACGACGAATGCGACCGGGACCTCACCCCATCGATCGTCAGGGCGCCCGACTACGGCGGCTTCGAGCACCGCATCGTGCTCATAGAGCACGCGTTCGACCTCGGAGCCGGCGATGTTCTCACCCCCTGACAAGATCATGTCCTTGAGCCGATCGACGATGTAGAGGTATCCGTCGTCGTCCCTGAGGCCGATGTCTCCGGTGTGGAACCACCCGCCGGCGAACGCGGCGTCGGTCGCATCAGGATCCCGCCAGTAGCCCTTGAAGACCTTGGGGCCGCGCAGGACGATTTCCCCGCGCTCGCCCGGGGGAAGTGCGCTCCCGTCGTCGTCCCAGACGTCGAGCTCGAGGTAGGGGCACGGACGGCCGACGCTCCCGAGCTTGGCAACCGTGCTCGCTTTGTCCAGGAAGGTGTCACCCGAGACCGTCTCGGTGAGACCGTACGCGTCGGCGAACCACGCCGAGGGAAAGGTCCGCTGAAGCCGCTCGATGAGGGGGATCGGCATCTTCTCTCCGCCACCGATGAGCAGCCGGACCGACGAGAGGTCGCGCTCTTCGATGTGAGGCAGAGCCATGATGGCATTGACCATCGCAGGCGCCATCCACACGATGCTCACACGAGACCGCTCGATCTCGTCGACGACCTGGGCCGCCTCGAAGACCCGATGGATGATGGTCGTCGCGCCCGCAGCGATCAACGTGGTGGTCGTGAGGTCGAGCGCGCCGACGTGGTACATCGGGCCGCACGCCAGGCCGAGGTCAGCGCTCGTGACGCCGAACTCGATGATGTGCGCCATGTTCTTCCACGCCAGGTTGGCGTGCGTGATCATAACTCCCTTGGGGCGTCCCGTGGTCCCCGATGTGTACATCAACCGGTGGACGTCATCGCCGGCGGCGCGGGAGCGCGGCGGCACATTCGACGCTGCCCGGACATCGGCGAGCGGTGTCCACCCGTCGGGAACCGGTCCCGAGATGCAGGCACGCAAGAGGGTGGCCTCCATGCTCTTCGTCGCCTCGCCGGCGAGATCGACGAGTGATTCGTCGCAGATGAGCGCGCGCGCTTCGGAGTGCTCGAGGATGTACCGGATCTCGGGCGCGGCGAGCCGCCAGTTGATCGGCATCACGATCGCGCCGAGGTAGTTCGCCGCGAAGATCGTCTCGAGGAACTCGTTGCAGTTGTAGGAGAGGAGGCCGACGACGTCACCGGCGCCGACCCCGCGCTCGTGGAGCCCGGCCGCCAGCGCGGTGGAGCGAGCCACCATCTCCCCATAGGTGACGACCTCGTCGCCGAAGACGCAGAGCGGCTTCGATGGGTTGCGGCTCGCGTGGTGCGCGAGGACTCCGAACCAGTTCATGTCCGCCTGCATCGGCTGCACGTCCATCAGGATCCCCACTCCCGTGAGGCGAAGAGATCGAGTGAGAAGTCCATTGCTACCCTTCGGGTCACGGTTGAACGATCGGTCGACACATCGTAGCGCCCCCTCCCCGGTTGGGAGCTTCCCGCCGCACGCGATCGCCTCATCGAGGCCCGGAACGAGCGTGAGTCGATGGAGCGATGTGCGGGCAAGCGGCCCATGGGCGACCTTCGCTCAACCCAGCGGATCGAACTCAAATGGGATGGGTCCCGTACGGATTCTGATCGACTCGGTGCCGACCTCCAGGACGAGATCGCCGGTGCTCCCGAGAAGGGCTTGAGCAGCATGCTGCGCGTCAGGAGGCGTAGCAGTGGTCGGTGGTGAAGCGGATCCACGCTCGCGGTTCGTCGCCATGCCAACTCGCGGGGACGCTCCTTCCGAGTAGAGCCGCCGCGCCAGACATGAGCTCCGAGCCGAGCACCTCTTCAAATCACGCCTAGAGCGTCGGAGCCAGCAGCGGCCATCTACGGAACAGGCTGTGCTCTTCGGCGGTCTCCATTCGGTTGAGCCAGCCCCGGCCACGACAGGGCGGATCCACGGGCTTGGTGTTCGGCAAGAGCCTCGCCACGCTCTTCACGCGAGTCGCGCTGTCTGTATGGGGACTCACAAGAGGTGCCAAGAGCCTGGCCAGAGACAGCGGCAGGGGGCACATTGACCCCGGAACAGATTTGATGCAATATACGACCTTGAGTTGTCGTGCTTTGGCACGAGCAGAGATGGGCCAGCTGGACGAGCGGTTGGCTGGTTTCAAATTGAGGAGGCGATCAGATGACCACCGCGTGCGCCAAGGGGCTAACCGAGGCCGACGCTGCGGGCACGAAGGCGGCCAAGTGATCGCGGCGGCCGATCGAGCGCTGCCCCCCGAGGAGAGCAAGGCTGTGGGCCTGACGGTTGAGAAGTGCGTCCCGCTCGGAGCGAAGATCTTGGGCGCTGACATGGGCTTGCTCTTGAACGACGACGAGCGCGTCCCAGAGGTGGTCTTGGGCGCCCTCGAGGAGAACGGGGTCCTCGTGTTCCCCGAGCTGGGCGTCGACGACGCGCAGCTGGTGGCCTTCGCCCAAAGACTCGGCGATCCGATCGGGTCGGGGCACACCGGCGCCGGACGCAGTGGCCTGAACCCGGAGATCTACCACGTCGGGTTCGGTGACGACCTGAACAACGCGCTCTACGTGAAGGGGGCCTTCAACTGGCACCTCGACGGGTCCACCGATGACATCCCGTCCATGGCATCGCTCCTCTCGGGTCGGGCCCTGGCAGCAGCAGGGGGCGACACCCAGTTCGTCAGCACCTACGCGGCCTACGACCGGCTGACGGATGAGGAGAAGGAGCGCTTCGCCACGACGAAGGTCGTGCACAGCGCCGAAGCCGCGTATCGCAAGTTCGACCCGAATCCGTCGGACGAAGCCATCGCGCGGCTGCGGAAGGTGGCCCCCAAGGTCCACCCACTGGTCTGGACGCACCGCACCGGGCGAAAGTCACTCGTCCTCGGTGCCACGGCGTCACATATCGAGGGCATGGACGAAGGTGAGGGCGCCGCCTTCCTCGTCGAGCTCCTCGAGCGCGCCACCGCGCCCGAGTTCGTGTTCACGCACAAGTGGAGCGTGGGCGACCTGGTGATCTGGGACAACCGAGGCACGCTGCACCGTGCCACGCACTACGCCGAAGACTCGGGTCGCCGGATGCACCGGGTCACCCTCGTCGGCGACGAGCCGATCAGCTGAGGGACGCTGGTGAGGCTCGCACGGCGTTTTCGGAAGCCGAGATTGGGACAGATCGATAGGCAGTTCGACGAGAGAGTGAGACATGGCACAAGAGGCTGATCAGAGAAACGACTGGCACTACGTGATCGTGGGTGGCGGCTCGGCCGGGTGCGTGCTGGCCAACCGCCTGTCAGCTGACCCCAAGATCCGTGTCCTGCTCCTCGAGGCGGGCGGCTGGGACAAGGATCTGCGCGTCCGCATACCTGCCGGGATCTCCAGGCTCGGCGATCGCTACGACTGGGGCTATGAGGCGGCCCCCGACCCGTCTCGGAACGACAAGGTCGACACCTGGAACTCCGGCAAGGTGCTGGGCGGAGGCAGCTCCGTCAACATGATGCTCTGGGTGCGCGGCGAGCGCTCGGACTTCGACGGATGGCGAGACCAGGGCTGCGAGGGCTGGGGCTACGACGATGTCCTGCCCTACTTCAAGAGGGCGGAGACCTTCGCCGGAGGGCCCAGTGCCTTTCGGGGCGGCAGCGGCCCGATCGGGGTGACCCGGATCTCGACACCGCTCGAGGTGACCGATGACTTCCTCGCCGCGGCCGAGGAGGCTGGCCATGAGCGCAACCCCGACTACAACGGCGAGCGCCAGCAGGGGGTCTCTGTCGTGCAGATGAACCAGCGCCGCGGCCTGCGCTCCAGCACCGCCCGGGCCTACCTGGCGCCGGTGCGCAAGCGGCCCAACCTGACCGTCACCACCGACGCGCTGGTCAGCCGGGTGCGCGTGGAAGGGGGGCGGGCGATGGGCGTCGAGTACATCCACGAGGGCCAGCCCCGTTACGCCGCCGCAACGAGAGAGGTGATTGTGAGCGCCGGGGCGATCGCGTCGCCGAAGCTGCTCATGCTCTCAGGGATCGGGCCGACTGAGCACCTCCAAGAGCACGGCATCGAGCCGAAGCTCGACGTGCCCTCTGTCGGCGAGAACCTCCAGGACCACCCGTACGGAATGCTGATGTACAGCACGAAGGCCAACACCCTCGCCGAGGAGCTCAAGCCTTGGAAGGCGCTCAAGCACGGGCTCAACTACGTCTTCCGGCGCCGGGGTGCCCTGACGGTGTCTGGCTGCACGGCCGTCGTGTTCTCCCAGCTCAGCGGCGAGCAGCCGACAGAGGCCGAGATGATCCTGATCCCCATCGGCATGTCGTTCAGGAACGAGGCAGGAGAGGAGACCGCCGAGCACAGCACGAGCAACGCCAAGCTCCTCCCTCACCACGTGATGCTGTATCCGAGCATCGTGCACCCCAGCGGGAGAGGGACCCTGCGGCTCTCGTCGAAGGATCCCTCGGCTAAGCCGATGATCAACCACGAGCTCGTGAGCGGCCAGGACATGGCGGGCCTCATCGCCGCCTGCCGCCAGGCACGCGAGATCTTCCAGACCTCGGTGATGAAGGCCAAGGACGCTACCGAGGTGCTCCCCGGCGACCAGGTGCAGAGCGATGAGGAGTGGGAGGCCTACCTGCGGGCCAGCGCCTTCCGCGTGTACCACCCGGTGGGGACCTGCCGCATGGGCTCGGACGACAGCGCGGTCGTCGACCCAGAGCTTCGGGTCCGCGGCATCCAGGCGTTGCGCGTCGTCGACGCCTCGATCTTCCCGACGATCCCGAGCGGCAACACCAACGCGCCGACCATCATGGTCGCCGAGCGAGCCGCAGATCTGATCATGGACTCTGGTGCACCGAAGTGAACCTCTGATCCTCACGGATTCGTCAGGGCTGCGACTCAAGCGCTGAGGTCGCCTCGAGCTGCCCGACCAGGAACGAAGCCGCCACCAGGACCGAAGGCGGCCGTGTGACCGAGGATGCCGGTCAGGCACTGCTCCCCGAGGAGAGCAACACCATGAGCCTGACCGTTGAGAAGTGCGCCCTGCCGGGCGCGCGAATCCTGGGCGCCGACATCGACATGCTCTCGAACGACGAGAGTGCGCCTGGGGTGGTCCCAGGAACCGCTCGTTCCCTGTGACCATCGGGTGGAAGGTGCCTCTCTGTCCCAGATCTGGAGGATGAGCGTTCCAATGACGAGCCGAGAGATCAGGCGAATGGCCATCTCTCCATCCGCCAGCGGCCCGTCGAGCACCGTGTCGGCCCTGGACGTGGCTGGCCGGCTCTCCGCCAGCGATGCCTCGACGATGCAGCGCGATCCGCGTTGACGATCCGGCATCACCGAACCGCTGCTTGGTACAATCCGCTCCAAGATCGAACGGGGGGAGAGCGTCGTGACCGAGACCGTACAGAGCGAGGTGGTTGGCCACGGCCCACCGCCGGGTCCGAGAGAGAAGATCCAGGTCGTTCCCTTGAAGGGTCTCTACCTCGTGGCCCTCATCGTGCTCTTCGTCATCGCCTCGATCGCCTGGAACTGGATGTGGGGCTTGGTGTTCTGCCACGTCGTCGGCGGGGGGCTCTGGACGGCCATCGACCTGTTCGTTGGATTCGTGGTGGGCCCGATCATGGGGAGGATGTCGATCCCGGCTCGGGCGGAGTTCACAGCGAGGTTCATGCCCAAGATGGTCATCATCATGCCTACCGTCGTGCTGATGACGCTGGCGGCTGGGTTTCAGCTGGCTCTTCAGGAGGGGAACCTCCAGGCGGACAACCCGAACCACATCTGGCTGATCGTCTCGTTCTGCGTGGTCGGGGTCATGGCCGTGGTGGCGCTCGGGGTGCTCGAGCCGGCCAACATCGCCGTGCTCTTCGAGATGAACAAGCCGATCCCCAACGGCGCGGTCATCGAGAACCTGATGAAACGATTCATGTATACCGTAGCGATCACCGGGGCGATGCAGGTCGCCACCCTCGTGATCATGACCAGGGTGGCATCGAGATGAGCACGGAGATGAACGCTGAGATGACCACTGAGATGACCACTGAGATGACCACTGACGCTCCCGCCCCCGGCTCGCTGGCCTACGGCAACCCCTACCCGCCCGTCGACCTCCTTGCCATCGTCGCTCTGGGGCTCGTCGTCATCGGCGGGGTGATCATGGCTTCCCACGTCCCGCGGCACGTCCCGCTCACCCTCCCGCTCGCGCTGCTGATGACGGCGGTCGTGCTCCTGGCGATCGCCGGGGTGCTGCTGGTGCGCATCAAGCGCTTCGCGTGGGGGAAGTTCGGCTTGGTCTTCAAGTGG
>JADGOD010000242.1 GCA_017883125.1 Acidimicrobiales bacterium | reverse complement strand
GGCGACGACCCCATCCCGAAGTTCGGGTCCTCGGTGCTGTGGAAGCGGCCTGACTGGCTGGGACCCAGCGACCAACGGCCACCCGGCGCTCCCCGTGGCACGCGATGGATGCCGGTCACCACCTACTTCATGACGTTCCTGGACATGCAGAACGCTCTGGTCCCCACCCCTGGCATCTTCGACGAAGGCGGACATGACTACCGGCGTGAGATCCCCGAGGCGATCCGCACGGTGTGGGGCCTCGACGCGAGCGCCGAGCAGATGGACAGGGTCCAGGAGGCGCTCCGCAAGAGGGAGCTGCTCTGGGCGGTCAGGCGCAGCTGGCACGACGCCGAGGTCAAGCCGACGCCCGAACGTCCGGCGGCCGAGCAGCAGCTCGTCGACAAGGTATCTGCCTGGACCGGCCAGCCGATCGACGTGGCCGGGGTGCACGCGCTCGCCGAGTCCGCCGAGCTCACGCCTTAGCTCGGGTCGTCGGGCTCGGCTCCACCGGCGGGGCCGAGCTGCCTGAGATACTCGACCTCTTTCTTCAGCTCGATCATCTTGAGCTCGCGTCCGAGGGCAAGCTTCCGGAACGTCTCGAGCTCTTTCATTCTGTCCAGCTCCTTGGCCTGCTGCTCGGCCATCTCCCTCTGGGCCTGCATCTGTATGGTCACGTCGCGGGCAGAGGTGAGCACGCCGAGTACTTCTCCGTTGATGTCGCGGTAGACCGTCGCGTTGCAGAGAAGGTCGGTCAGCGTGCCGTCACGATGCCGCACGGTCAGCCTGCCGTCGGTGAGTGATCCGTGTTCGAACGCCCATCGAACGCCCTTCCTTGCCGCCCCGGGGTCCGCGAAGTACTGCGAGAAGTCGGTTCCGATGAGCTCGTCGCGTGGGACGCCGGTGGCCTTGACGGTGGCTTCGTTGACGTCCAGGACCGTGCCATCGGGGCTGATCATCCCCAGCGGGTCCGGGTCCGCCTCGATGAGACCCCGGGCGTACTGAGCCGCACGCTTCACCTCAGACACGTCACGGCAGATCCCGGAAGCGCCGACGACGGCGCCGTCAGCGTCGCGGATCGGTGAGAGGGTGAGCGAGACCGGGAACGCCGTTCCATCCTTTCGGACCCTGACGGTCTCGAGCTCCTCGACGGGCTCACCAGCGCCGACCTTGGCCGCGACGGCATGGGCTTCGGTCAGCCGATCCTGGGGAATCGTGAGGTCGACGCACTTGCCAACCATCTCCTCGCTGGAGTACCCGAACATCCTCTCTGCGGCCGGGTTCCAGCTCGTGATGATGCCGTCCAGCGTCCTGCCGATGATGGCATCTTGCGAGAACTCGACTATCGAGGCCATCCGCTGCGCCGCAGCCAACGCCTTCTTCTGCCCGGTCACGTCGCGGGCGGCGACGAGCACGCCGAGGACATCGCCGTTGATGTCGCGGTAGAGCCTGGCGTTGCAGAGAGTGTCCATCAGGGCGCCGTCCCGTTTGCGCGCGGACAGCGGGTAGTTGGTGACCGACCCCTCGGCGATGGTCAGCCGCACGCTCTCCCTCGCCTTGTCGGGGTCAGTCCAGTACTGGGAGAAATCGCTCCCGATGAGCTCGTCTCGGGGAACGCCGATGGCCTTGACCGTGGCCTCGTTGAGGTCGAGGACCGTGCCATCGAGGCTGATCAGCCCAAGTGGGTCCGGGGCCGCCTCGATAAGGCCCCGGGCGTACCGGGCTGCGCGCTTCAGCTCGGTCTGGTCACGGTGGATCACTGAGGTGCCGACGACCGCACCCTCCGCGTCGCGGATCGGTGAGATGGTCAGCGAGACCGGGAACACCGTTCCGTCCTTTCGGACCCGCTTGGTCTCAAGGTGCTCGACCTGATGGCCAGCCTTGATCTGATCCAGAACGGCCATCATCTCATCGCGGTGATCCGGCGGAGTCATGATCTTGGCGCGCGCGCCGAGGATCTCCTCCCTGGAGTAGCCATACATCCGCTCGGCGGCCGGGTTCCAGCTCAGGATGGTTCCGTCGAGCAGGCAACCGAAGATGGCATCCCCCGAACCCTCGACGATCGCCGTCATCCGCTGGGCGACTTCGAAAGCCTGCCTCTGCTTGGTCACGTTGCGGTGGATCGCGGAGGTGCCGACGACTGCGCCGCCCTCATCGAAGATCGGAGCGATGGAGAACGAGATCGGGACCACCGTCCCGTCCTTCCGGACGCGGCTGGTCTCAAAGTGCTCGACAGTCTGGCCGGCCTGGATCTTGGCCCGTATGGCGTTCATCTCGCCAGGCTGGTCTCTGGGAATCAGGACACTGGCCGACTGGCCGATGATCTCCTCGGTGGAGTAGCCGTACATCCTCGCTGCGGCCGGGTTCCAGCTCGTGATGACGCCCTCGCGCGTGCCGCTGATGATGGCATCGTCCGAGCTCTCGACGATCGCCGCTAGGAGGCGGGCGTTCTTGATCGCCTGCCGGCGCTTGGCCACGTCGCGCGCCGCCGTGACCACCAACAAGACGTCCCCTGTGTCGATGTGGGACAAGCTGACGTTGATCGGGAACTCGGTGCCATCCCGTTGTCGTCCGCTCAGCTCCAGGTCAACTCCAGCGGAGCGGGTCCTGGGATCCGCGAAGTAGTCCTGCTGGTGCTCGGCGTAGATCTGCCGGAGAGTCTCGGGCACGAGCGTGTCGATGGGCTGGCCGATCAGCTGGTCGCGGTCGTAGCCGAACAGCGACTCGGTCTGGCGATTGACAAACCGGATCACGCCCTTCTGGTCCATCCCCACCAAAGCATCGGGCACAGCCTCCAGCAGCTGCTCGAACCCCATCCTGTTCGGAGACATCTCGTCGCCCTTCGAGGCGTCCATCCACTCGAAACTGGCCCTGACAACCAGTCCATTAGAAGACGAGTTTAACGCCGGAACCTGCACCAGGACCCAGGCATGTTCGCCACTTTTCGCAACCGTCCTTTCGACGGGTCGGCTTCAGGGTCCTGATCGCTTGCGGGGAGTACCGTGAACTTCCATGAGCACCGAAGTCATCGTCCTGATCGTCGTGTTTCTGGTCCTCATCGGCTTGGGGTTGACGATCAAGATCGTCAAGCAGTACGAGAAGGGTGTTCTCTTCCGGCTGGGACGGCTGCGAGGGACACGAGAGCCCGGCCTGCGGATCATCATCCCGCTGGTCGACATACTGCATCGGGTCTCTCTGCGCATCGTCACCCTGCCAATCCAGTCACAGGGCATCATCACCCGGGACAACGTGAGCGTGGATGTGTCCGCCGTTGCCTACTACCGGGTGGTCGACGCGGTGAAGTCGGTGATCGCCATCGAG
>JADGOD010000241.1 GCA_017883125.1 Acidimicrobiales bacterium | reverse complement strand
GGCGACGACGGCACCACAGGGCTTCTCTACGGAGGACGGGTCCTCAAGAACGCAGAGCCCATCGAGCTGAACGGGGCGGTCGATGAGGCCCAGGCTGTTCTCGGCCTGGCGAGAGCTCACGGTGCAGGCGATCTCGAGCTCGACCAGATCCTCACCGAGATCGAGCGCCACCTCTACGTCCTCATGGCAGAGGTGGCCACTGCCCCCGAGAACCGCCACAAGCTCAAGGAGGGGGTCTCGCTGGTCACCTCCGCGATGGTCGAGGGCCTCGAGACGCGCATCGACGCCCTCTCGACGCGCTTCGAGATGCCCAAGGAGTTCGTGATCCCCGGAGAGAACCCGGTCGCCGCCTCACTCGACGTGGCCCGGACGGTGGTCCGTCGGGCCGAGCGGCTCAGCGTCGCCTGCAGCCTGGAGGGCTCGCTGGTCACGCAGTACCTCAACCGCCTCTCGGACCTCGTCTGGACCATGGCGCGCTGGCAAGAGGGCGATGAGCACGTGCTCGCGAAGAAGGGGAAGGCCTGATGCCGCTTCATCTGACGGTCGACGTGCTCACGCAGCTCGACGACTCGGCCTCCTACGACCTGGTGGCGGTGGGGGCAACCAGCTCCGAGTCGGGGATCGTGGCTCTCGCCACGCACGGGACCCCGTTCGCAGGGGTGGTGATCCCCGAGGTGATCGACGCGGCGTTCGCCGAGCGCCATCGCTTCGAGGCCAAGCCCGGCCAATCGCTCGTGCTCTCCCAAGCCCCCGGCTCGCCGACTGTCCTGCTCGTCGGGATGGGTTTCTCGTCGGCCGATGTCGAGGAGCGCTGGCGCCAGGCGGCAGCCGCCGTCGTGCGCGCCGCGAAGGGCTCTCGTGCGCTGCTCGTCGTCCCCGCAGCTCCCGCCGACACCGAGGCGGCGGCCGTGGGAGCGCTGCTCGCCTCGTATCGATACGACGTCCGCTCCACCGAAGAGCCTGAGGGCCTCAACCACCTGGATCTCCTGGTGCGGGACCCCGACGACCTCACCGGCGCACGGTCGGGTGACGCGCTGGTGGTCGGGCGTGCGGTGGCGTCTGCGGTGTCGACGGCTCGTGACTTCGTCAACCGGTTCCCCAGCGAGCTGACGCCGACCCGCCTGGCCGAGGACGCCGCGGCCGCTCTGTCCGTGGCGCCCGGTGTCTCGGTCGAGATCTGGGACGAGGAGCGCATCGATGCCGAGCGGCTCGGCGGGCTTCTCGGCGTGGCGCGTGGATCAGAGCAGCCCCCGCGACTCGTCAAGGCGGTCTACACCCCGCCGGGTGGCGAGCCCTCCAGCCACGTGGTGCTGGTGGGCAAGGGCATCACCTTCGACTCCGGAGGGCTCTCGCTCAAGACGGCTGGCGGCATGACCACGATGAAGACCGATATGACCGGAGCTGCGGTGGTCCTCTCGGCGATGACCGCACTGGCGGCGCTTGGGGTGACGGCCAAGGTGACGGCGATCGCACCGATGAGCGAGAACATGCCGAGCGGCTCGGCGATGAAGCCTGGCGACGTGCTGACCTCTCGCAGCGGGACGACCATCGAGGTGCTCAACACCGATGCCGAGGGCCGCCTGATCCTGGCCGACGGCCTCACCCTCGCTGTCGAGGAAGACCCCGACATGATCATCGATGTCGCCACCTTGACGGGTGCCGCCATCGCGGCCCTCGGGACTGGCGTCGGGGCGCTGCTGACCAACGACGATGATGCGGCGGACGCCCTCATCGAGGCGGCGAAGGGCGCGGGGGAGAAGCTCTGGCGCCTCCCGCTCGTCGAGGAGTACGAGTCCCACATCAAGTCCGACCTCGCCGACATCAAGAACGTCGGGACTGCCGGTGAGGCGGGCACCATCAGCGCCGGGCTGTTCCTCCAGCGCTTCGTGGGAGACAAGACGTGGGTCCACCTCGACATCGCCGGCCCGGCACGCTCGGACAAGGACGCCGGCTACGTCTCGAAGGGCGGAACCGCATTCGGTCTGCTGACGATCCTGGCCTACCTTCGCTCACTGGGCTGAGCAGCCGAGTACCGCCCTCGGTGGATTCGCTCGGCGCGGGTGGGGCCCGCTCGATCGAGCGACCGTGAGCGGTGGTCGGCCCCGTCGCTGTGACCGAGGAGGACGGCTCCGTAGACGATGAGCTCCTCGGGGATCGACATCGCCTCCTTGATCTTGGCGACTCGACGGAACGCGCCGAGGAACGCTGCGTCGAGACCAGCTTCGCTGGCCAGGAGGAGAGCGGCCATCGTGCTCGCTCCCGCATCGCCGATCCAGTAGGGGACCGGCCAGGCATCCGGCCCGGCTCCGAGACCCGAGGCGGACTTGTCATCCTCGGCGTACCGCTCGGCGTAGGCCGCTGGATCGGCCAGGCAGATCCCGATCGCCGAGGCGCGCCTGAGGCCAGGAGCTCGAGCCGAGGTCAGCCGCCACGACTCGTCGGTGGCCGCGTCGAAGTAGGCGGCTACCTCGGAGGCGCCGAGGAGGACCACCCACTCGATCCCGCGGGCGTTGCCAGCGGTCGGCGCACGGAGCGCCTCTTCGAAGATCGAGGTGACCACCGGCTGATCGAGGGGCGATCCGTCGAAGCTTCGGACCATCCGGCGGGCCGCCATGGCGTCGGTTACATCCATCGGTTCTCCTTGCTCGTTCCCCAGGTCGGGAATGTTGACCGAACTGGTAGTGTTTTAACTTAGGCAGGTCAGACAATTGGAGGTGCCCGATGCCGACCCCACGCGAATTGCTCAACGAAGCGAAGTCCCAGATCAGAGAGGCCGATCCGGTCGACGTCGTGGACCTCGTGGACAAGGTTACGTTCCTCGACGTCCGTGAGCCCGATGAGTACGAGCAGGGTGCCGTTCCCGGTGCGGTCCACATCCCCCGCGGACACCTCGAGTTCCAGGTCGAAGGACGTCTCCTCGACAAGGACGCGCCCGTCGTCGTCTACTGCGCCGGCGGGATCCGCTCGGCCTTCGCAGCGAAGACCCTCGGCGACATCGGCTACACCGACGTCATCTCCGTCAACGGTGGGTTCAACCGCTGGAAGGACGAGGGCCGTCCCTGGACGACCCCCAGGACGCTGAGCGCCGAGCAGCGCAACCGGTACCAGCGCCACCTCCTCTTGGCCGAGGTGGGGGAGAAGGGCCAGCAGCAGCTGCTTGAGTCAAAGGTCCTCATGCTCGGGGCCGGTGGCCTCGGATCGCCTGCAGCGCTCTACCTCGCCGCCGCCGGCGTGGGAACGATCGGGATCATCGACATGGATGTCGTCGATGCATCGAACCTCCAGCGCCAGATCCTCCACAACATGGACCGGATCGGCGATCGCAAGGTCGACTCGGCGAAGAAGACGCTCACGCTGATGAACCCCGACGTCGACGTCGTGACCTACGACGTCCGCCTGGGTGCCGACAACGTCCTCGACATCATCGACGGCTACGACATCATCGTGGACGGGACGGACAACTTCCCGACCCGCTACCTGGTCAACGACGCCGCACTGCTCAAGCGAATCCCCGTGGTGCACGGCTCGATCTTCCGGTTCGAGGGCCAGATCACCGTCTTCGATCCCTACAACGGCCCGTGCTATCGCTGCATGATCCCGGAGCCACCTCCGGCCGAGCTCGCTCCGAGCTGCTCCGAGGCCGGAGTGATCGGCGTGCTGCCAGGGATCGTCGGATCGATCCAAGCGCTCGAGGCGATCAAGATCCTCCTCGACATCGGCGACCCCCTGATCGGCCGGCTCTTGGCGTTCGATGCGCTCGAAGAGTCGTTCCGGGCCTTCAAGGTGCGCCGTGACCCGGCCTGCCCAGCGTGCGGTCCCGATGCCGGCGAGATCATCATCGCCGAGTACGACGACCTCTGCATGCCGCACGGCCACTGAGGGCTGAGCCTGTGTGTAGGGGCCGCAACAACTCTGGAGTGGCCGCACCTAAACCAGAGTGATACTGGAGTGGTCGCACCAAACCCGAGTTGATGTAGGCACCCGGTGTAGGGAACCAGTTTTCGTTTCAGAAAAACTTTGCCCGTGTGAAAGTGGTCTCAAAGCGAAGAGATGTGGTCACCAGTGGGGCATTCCTGCACCCAAGCTTCCGCATAGCTACTCCCTTCCCTTCCCTTCCCTAAT
>JADGOD010000031.1 GCA_017883125.1 Acidimicrobiales bacterium | reverse complement strand
GCGGTGACCACCGGACCGGACTCACGGAAGCCACCGGTGACCGCCGATCGCGGCTCGCTGCCGGCCACGTGCATCTCCCGCATCCGGCTGACGAGGAACATCTCGTAGTCCATCGCCAGCCCGAAGAGGATCCCGATCAGCAGGATCGGCAAGAAGCTGATCACCGGGCTCGACGCGGGCAGCGCCACGAGATTCCCGAGATGGCCGTCTTGGAAGATCCAGACGACCGCTCCCAGGGTTGCGCCGATGCTGAGGAGGAAGCCTGCAACCGCCTTCAGCGGGACCAGGAGGGACCGGAAGATGAGCACCAGCAGGACGAAGGCCAGCCCGACGACGACCAGGAGATAAGGCGGCAAAGCGGCGCCCAGCTTGGCCGAGACGTCGATGTTCAGTGCCGTCGGCCCGGTGACGAGCACCTTGACGCCCGTCGACTTGGTCACCGCCGCCGCCTTGGTCCGGATCGTGGCGACCAGGTCGCTCGTCGCCACCGAGCTCGGGCCCGAGGTGGGAGTCACCACGACCACGGTGACGGTCTTGGTGGCGTTCTGCGCGGGGTTCCCGACCGACGCGACGCCGGGCAGCTCTCGGAGCCCCTTGGTGGCCACCGCGGCCACCGCCACAGGGTTGTAGCGCTGGGGTGCATCGACGACGACGAGGAGCGGGCCGTTCACGCCGGGTCCGAACCCGTGGGCCAAGAGGTCGTAGGCCGTCCTCGACGTGGCGGTCTTCGGCTGGGTCCCCGCCGAGGGAAGCCCCAGCCGCAGATCCAGCAGCGGCGAGGCCAGCGCCAGCAGCCCGAAGACCCCGACCAGGAGGACGATCACCGGGCGACCGGTGACGAGGTCTGACCAGAACCCGAGGAGGCCGCTCCGAGAGGTCCGACGCTTCGCCTTGGGTGCCGAGACCCGTCGGCCGGCGAACCCGAGGAGGGCCGGGATCAGCGTGAGGGCGATGATGACCGCCACCGCCACCGTCCCGGCGGCGGCCAGCCCCATGATCGAGAGGAACGGGATGCCCACCACCGTGAGGCCGACCAGAGCGATGATCACGGTCGACCCGGCGAAGGCCACCGCGACCCCCGCGGTCCCGGTGGCCTTGGCCACGGCCTCCTCGCGCTCCAGGCCCTTGCCGAGCTCTTCTCTGAATCGGTGGACGATAAAGAGGGCGTAGTCGATCGCCACGGCGAGGCCGATCATCGTCGCCAAGATCGGTGCCGTCGACGACAGGCTGACCACCGCGCTGAGCGCGTTGATCGTGGTCAGCCCGATCGTCACACCGATGATCGCGGTGATCAGGGGGAGGCCGGCGGCCAGGAGCGATCCGAAGGTGATCGCCAGGACGAGATACGCGATGGCCAGACCCAGGGCGTCAGAGCTCTTGGCGGTCGGCTGGGTGACGATCCCGCCACCGAACGCCACCGTGACGCCCGCCGAGCGGGCCGGTTGAGCAGCAGCGGCCAGGTCCTTCTTCGAGGCGTCGGAGATCTGAGCGGCCGGGACCTTGAAGGCGACGGTGGCGTAACCGATCCGCCCGGACTTCGAGAGGGTCGAGCCGGCGTAGGGGTCGGTGACCAAGATCACCTGCGGGCCGAGACGGGCCTTCGCCAGCGACGCCTCGACGGCCGCCTTGACGGTCGGGTCGGTCAGGGTCGAGCCGGCAGGAGCTTCGAAGACCATCTGGGCGGATGCCCCGGTGGCCTGGGGGAACGTGGCCTCGAGCAGATCCATCGCCTGCTGCGACTGGGTGCCGGGGATCGTGAACTGGTTCGACTCTGGCTTGCTCACCGACGTCGACAAGACGCTCATCCCCACGAGGATGAGCAGCCAGACGATCAGCGTGACCCGTCGGTGGACGTACGTGAATCGACCGATCCTGGCCAGCAGCGACGACAGTGGAATCCCCTTCCTCGAACTGCCCGAGATGCTACCCAACCCACGGCGATGGCCTGGTGAGAGTGAGGATCCCGCCCGGCTCTCCGACGCCTTGGGGCGGATGGACCTGGCAGGGTGGCCACAACAGCCGGCTACGGCTGCGAGGCCCTCCACGACTCGGCGAGGAGGCGGACCGAGCGGATCCGATCCTCGAGGCTGAACACCCTGGTGCTGATCATGAGCTCCTCGGCACCGGTGCGGGCGACGAGCGCCTCGAGCCCGGCGGTGACGAGCTCGGGGTCGCCGACCACGTGGGAGGACGCGGACCGCTCGATCTCGGCGAGCTGGGCGTCGGAGTAGGCGTAGCCTGCTGCCTCTTCCGGGCTTGGGAGCGTCGAGGGCCGCCCCTGGCGCTGCAGCGCCATCGCCAGCCGGGATGGTCCAGCCAACCAGATCGCCTCTTCGGTGCTCGGCGCGCAGAGGACAGAGACTCCGATCATCACCCGTGGGCCTTCGAGCACCGAAGAGGGGCGGAAGTTCGAGCGGTAGGCCTTGAGTGCGGAGTCGAGCGGCTCGGGGCTGAAGTGATAGGCGAAGCTGAAGGGGAGCCCCAGCATCCCCGCCAGCTGGGCGCTATAGGTGCTCGATCCGAGCAGCCAGATCTCGGGTATCAGCCCTCGGCCCGGCATCGCCAGCAACTCGGAGTCGCCCGTGAAGTATCCGAGGAGCTCGATCAGCTGCTCGGGGAAGTGGCCGGCGTCTCCTCGACCCAGGGCCCGGGCCGTGCGCAGATCGGTGCCCGGTGCCCGGCCGATCCCGAGATCGATCCGTCCTGGATGGAGGGCCTCGAGCGTCCCGAACTGCTCGGCGACGATCAGCGGCGCGTGGTTGGGCAGCATGACGCCCCCGGCCCCGATCCGGAGGGTCGAGGTGTGCGCTGCCAGGTGGGCGACCAGCACCGGCGGAGCAGAGCTCGCCACCCCGGGCATCCCGTGGTGCTCGGCCACCCAGAGCCGGTTCATCCCGGCCTCTTCTGCCGCTTTCGCCATCTCCGTCGTCTCGGCCAACGCCTGAGACGTCGTTCCACCGGTGACGACCGTGGCCAGATCGAGCAGGGAGAGCGACGTCATCGCCTCTGACCCTATGGGCGCCCGGCCTCGCTGAGTCCTGAGAGAGCCTTCGTCAGGGGTGGCCGCGGAGCCAGCGCATCGGCGGCGAGGTGCTCACCGACGCCGGCGAGGGGACGAAGGCAGCGATGAGCCAGAACTGGCCGCGCAGCGACGTCAACGTCATCGTCGGAGGGTAGAGCGTGACGGTCCGGGTGCGGTGCGGAGCGATGAGGAGCGGGGCGCCGGAAGCGAGATGCCAGAAGCCCGTCGGATGGGAGGTGTTCTCCAGCACCACGACTCCGGGATGCACCGTGGTCCCCGAGTTGTTCGTGATCGTCACCGTCATCGACTTGTAGATCCTCTCGAAGTCGCTGGTCGTCACGCGATCAACGGAGATCGACAGGACCGGCGACGTGAAGGCCAGCGCGGCGAAGCCCACCGTGCCCGCCACCGGAGCTGCCACCAGCGCCCGGCGGAGGTTCCGATGGAGACCCGGCCAGAGCACCACGTCGAGCGAGGAGACCGAGAAGGCAGCGACGATCGCCGCAGGGAAGAAGTCGATCAGGTACTCCGAGAGACTCCGGCCCGGGACGAACAGGGCCAGGGGGAGGAGGAAGAGCCAGACCCTCTTGAGCGTCGAGTACCAGAGGACGAAGGCGATCAGGAGAGCGGTCACCGCGAGAGCGCCGGCGACCGTGAGATAGCCAATGTGGACGCCCCGGACGAATCCGTGCAGGCCCAAGGTCACCAGACCCTGGCCGTCGGGCACCAGGGGATCGGTCAAGGGCAGCAACGTCCCGCGGAACCACGCGCTGGGCGACCAGACGATGAACGGCAGGTTGATCACCAGGAAGCTCGCGGCGGCGGCGCCCGCGTAGCTCGACACGTTCCGCCAGAGGGAGGCCCGACGGCTGTGGGCCTCGAGCGCCACGCCCAGGACGAGGAAGGGGACGACGAACCAGGGTGTCTGCTTGATCGAGCAGGCCACGCCGAGGGAGACCGGCCCGATCCACCGAGCCCAGCCCCAGGTCGCGCCATCGGCGAAGCGGTCCCATCGCCACACGGCGATCAGGAGGAAGGGCAGGAAAAGGGCGTCGGTGCCGCCGTTGGCGAACATCCCGAGGAAGCCGGCCATCAGCAGGAGCGCCGGTGAGAGCCACCGCACCGCCGAGGGAAGCATCAGATAGAGGATGACCGCACTGACGATGCCAGCAGCGAGGTCGAGCCAGTCGCTCGGGAGGTGGTGGAGACCGAGGAGCTGCAGCGGTGCCTGGAACAGGAAGGATCCCGCGGGGTAGGAGACCTTGGCGACATGGCCCCCGCTCAAGGTGTAGGTCCAGTAGCTCGAGACCCCGTGGAGCAGGCGTGACGCCTCCGGCATCATCGACGAGGCATACGGGTTCTTGCCCTTGATCATGAGCTGCGTGGCGATCTGATTGAAGGCAGCCGAATCCGTGGTGTAGTACGAGCGGCCTGAGATGGAGACCGCCTGGGCGAAGAACGTGGCGGCGACCGCCAGGGCGAAGGTCAGGTGCGCTCTGAGCGATGACTCAGGGTCGTTCGTCATCCACAGCGTCGCGCTGCCGAGGATGGCGAGGAGGACGATGAGCGGAGCGAGAAGAGCGGTGATCGGCCACGTGGACCACCAGGTCCACGCTCCGAGCCCGGCCATCAGGATCCCGAACCAGACGAGGCTCCATCCACCGCGGGCCGAGAGCTGGCGTCGATCGAGTTCTTCGGAGGTGGTCAAGGATCGACGGCCATTCATCTCAGGGACGTGGGGTGCGCGCCAGGTGCGGAGCCCGACATCAAGAACGATAGATGCGT
Organism: Acidimicrobiales bacterium; assembly: GCA_017883125.1. Lineage (GTDB taxonomy): Bacteria > Actinomycetota > Acidimicrobiia > Acidimicrobiales > RAAP-2 > CAIUMH01. The sequence continues at coordinate 684 of JADGOD010000031.1, read as the reverse complement.
TCGGCTCCCGCTCCTGGCCACGGGGATCGATCCGCCCATCGGCGGGGCCCCTCGGCGATGAGAGGGCGTCAGCCGACGACGCAGCCTGCATCGACCGGGAGGATCGTCCCGGTGATGTATCAGGCCTTGTCCGAGACCAGGAACAGCACCGCATCGCTGACGTCGGAGGGCTGCACGAGGCGGACCGGCATCACGTTGTTCATCGCCTGGCGGAGCTCGGGGTGCCCGGCATGGACCTTCGCCATCGCCTCGTTGCCGACCACCATCGGGGTGTCCACCCCGGTGGGGACCACGGCGTTGATCCGCACGTTGTGCGGGCCCAGGTGGACGGCGTAGGACTTGACCAACGAGACCACCGATGCCTTGGATGCTGCATAGCCGTCGGTGCCACCGGTCCCATCCGAGAAGTCCATGAGCGCAGTGGTCGACGCCGTGACGACGAAGGCCCCCTCTTCGGGTTCGATCAAGTGAGGTACGGCCATCTGGATGGTGTTCCAGACCCCGACGAGCAGCACGTCGAGGCTGAGGCGGAAGATCGCCTCCTCGAACAGCGCGCCCAGGTCCGCCGAGGAGGGGACGTCCCCCTTTTGGAGCAGGGCGCGCCGGCCCAGCGCCTCGATCCCCGTTGCGGTCTCCTGAGATCCGCCTCGGTGGCCAGCGGATGGGGAATCGGCTCGATCTGGT
>JADGOD010000030.1 GCA_017883125.1 Acidimicrobiales bacterium | reverse complement strand
CGAACCGCCCCGACCCGGTGGCGGCACCTCGGTGAGTGACCCCAATGGCGCTGTTGTCGATCCACTCGTCGATCGTCATCTCATCGGTCGTGGTGAATGGTCCAATCCGGGTCGCGCACGAGAACGAGGTCCCCTCCCCCCGGCGCTGATCGTCGTGGAAATCGATGGATACGACGTCGGCCATCCACTCGACCTGGTCCTCGATCGAGGAGAGCTCATCTCGGACGTCGCGGAGCGGTGCCGGGATCTCGATGCTGGTCCGGAGCGGGCGAGACCTCAACGACCGATCGCTCCCGGTGAGATCCGCGTCCAGTCGTCTCGAGGCATCGACATGGGGTCTTTGCCCAGGATCTGGATGCAGACGTGGTCCGCCCCGGCGGCGAAGTGCTCGTCGACGCGCGTCCAGATGGCGCCCTCATCGCCGTGAGCGACGAGGGCGTCCTGAAGTCGGTGGCTCCCGCCTGGGACGAAATCCTCGTCGGAGAAGCCGAGACGCTTCCAGTTCCGGAAGTAGTTGGGAAGGCCGGTGTATCGCTGGAGGTGATTTGCCGCACGATCCCTGAAGTCCCCCTGGTCCTCAGTGAGCGCCACCGCCTGTTCGACGACGAGGAACGCGTCAGGCCCCATCAGCTCGCGCGCGAACGACGTGTGCTCGGGAGTGACGAGATAGGGGATCGCACCACTGGCCTTGGTCGCCGAGAGGCGAAGCATCGCGGGCCCCAGGGCGGCCAGGAGGATCGGAGGGTGGCCTCCCCCCTCGGGAGATGACATCGGGGCCGTCTCCATGGCGTCGAGGTATCGCTCCATCGCCTGTCGCGGCTTGTCATAGAGGTGGCCACGCATGTCCTGGACAAGAGGCTTGTGACTCACTCCGAGCCCGAGGACGAAGCGATCGTTGGATACCGCTGCCAGGGTGCGGGCACCGTTCATTGCTGCCATTGCGTCACGGGCCCAGATCGATGCGATGGCCGTCCCGACGACCATCGTCGAGGTCGCGCTCAGCAAGAGGCCGGCGTTGACGAGAGCCTCTCGGCCGGAGGCCTCAGGGATCCAGTAGCCCCCGAAGCCGAGAGACTCAGCGAACGCCGCGACCTCCCCGGACTCGGAGGCAGCCACGGTCTCGTGGGCGAACGCCCACAGGCCGACGGTCCCTCTGAGCATGCTGAGGGTCTGATGTTCCACGAGGCTCCTCTTCAGTCGGAACCGCCAGCCTACGACGCGAGAGGCGGCGTGCCTTGCGCTCGCCCTCGCTGCGGTCGGGCTCGACGAGGCACGAATTTCTCCCGGGGGCTGTGAGCGGCGAGACTGGTGAGCAATGCCGTACGTCCACATCGTCATCGCCGTGGTTTTCGCCCTGGCCGTGGCCACCACGTTCTTCCCGGTTCGTCGGGATCCCGTCACCGGGCTGGCGTTCGTCACCGGGTGGCTGACCGGCGAGCTCGCTGGCCAGTACTTGATCGTCTACTCGGCGGTCGTGATCTTCTTCTACGAGTTCCAGGGAGACCGCGGCTACGTCGGGCGCATCGCCCGGGTCCTCGACGTCGTGATCCTCGTCGGGCTCGCAGTCCTCTTCATCATCGGATGCCTCGCCCGCAACGTCGTTCACAGGGCGCTGGCCTCGACCCCGGGCCTTCCGATCGACGTCCGCGCTGTCGCGGGTGCTGCCGCATGGTCGCGGTGGTGGCGATCGCTCTTCGCCGTCCCCTTACCCGGACGTCGTCTCGAGGTGATCAAGGACGTCGCCTACGGCGATGACCATTTGGCTGCTCACCGCCTTGACGTGATCCGCCCCCGAGAGGCGGTGAGCGGAGCACCGGTGCTCGTCTACGTCCACGGTGGAGCGTGGGTCATCGGCGACAAGCGCGAGCAGGGAAAGCCGATGATGTACGAGCTCGCCTCCCGTGGCTGGGTCTGCGTGAGCATCAACTACCGGCTCTCGCCGAGTGCGACGTGGCCCGACCACGTCGTAGACGTCCTGGCAGCGGTCGCGTGGGTCAAGGATCACATCGCTGAGTACGGCGGCGACCCGTCGTTCGTGGCGCTCTCAGGCGGCTCGGCCGGCGGGCACCTCTGCGCCCTGGCGGGGCTCGCCGCCGGTGACCCGACATTTCAGCCCGGGTTCGAGCAGGCAGACACCTCGGTCCAGGCGTGCGTCCCCCTCTACGGCGTCCTCGACATGACGGCGTCGAAGAACGTGGGCGGCCGCTACGGCCCCGGTCTCCGGGTCTTGCTCGAGCGTCAGGTGATGAAGGTCTCCATGAGCCAGGACCCTGAGCTCTTCCAGCAGGCGTCCCCACTCCACCGGATCCACCGTGACGCACCGCCCTATCTGGTCCTCCACGGCACGCACGACACCCTGGTGCCGATCGTGGTCCCCCGCACGTTCGTCGAGCGCCTTCGGTTGATCTCGACCTCGCCAGTCGCCTACATCGAGCTGCCGATCGCCCAGCACGCCTTCGACGTGCTGGCATCCCCGAGGTGCACAGCGACGAACCTCGGGATCGTGGCGTTCCTCGAGACCATCCACACCCGGCATGTCGATCGAGGAGCACAGGACACGACGGACACCATCTCAGCCAACGAGATCGAGCTCTGGAGCCGTGCCGTCCTCGAGGTGACCACTGACGCCGGGATCGTCGACCCCCGAGAGGTAGCCCGAGACAAGGGTGAGGCGGTCTACCTCGTCACCGCCTACAACCCCGATGGCGCCGGTCAACCTGAGGCGGCCAATCGTGAGGCGGCGGACCGGCTCGAGGGTGAGCTCGCGCGACGGGGGGTCGCCCGCCTCGAAGCGGTCGGCCGCGATGAGGAGGCGGCCTGGGTCGAACCGGGGTGGTGCCTGTGGGGCATCTCCAGGAGCGATGCGGTGGCGCTCGGTGCCTCCTACGGCCAGAAGGCGATCTATGAGGTGACCGCTGATGCGGTCCGGATCGTGATGTGTGACGGCAGCGACCCCGTCGAGGTGACCGATCACCGCTAGGGGGCTACTGCTCCTCGGCCGCCAGCCGAACGGCGATCGACGGGTCGCCCTCGACGAGATCCATCGAGATGACGCCCCCGGCGTCCTTGACGTCTCCGGTGGCGAGTCGCAGCAGCTCGAGCTTCGCAGCCGAGTCGGTCACCGTCACGAGATCGACGCCAGTCCGCATCGAGCGCTTCGACGAGGCCTTGGCACGGCGGATGGAGCTGAGGACCTCGGCCGCCTCGTCGAAGACCCCGGCGGTCCGGGTGGACTCGGTCTCGAGAGATTCGATCGTGGGCCATCTGGAGGTGTGGACCGAACCCACCTGCCACCACCTCCACACCTCTTCGGTGACGAACGGGAGGAACGGGGCGAAGAGACGCAGCAGGGTGCTGAGCGAGTGGGCCAGAGTGGCCTGGGCCGAGACGCTCGCCGGGTTGGAGCTCTCGCCGTAGGCACGGCTCTTGACGAGCTCGACGTAGTCATCGCAGAAGCGCCAGAAGAAGGCTTCGGTTCGCTCGAGGGCCCGTGCGTAGTCGAAGTCGTCGAACGCCTCGGTGGCGTCGGCAACGAGCTCCCGCAAGCTGGCGATCACGTCGACGTCGATGGGTTCGGTGACCGCACTGATCGGCGGGACGGGGTTCTCGCTGAGACGGCCGAGCGCGAAGCGCGACGCGTTCAGGATCTTGATCGCCAGCCGGCGACCGACCTTCATCTGCGCATCGTCGACGGCGGTATCGGTCCCCGGTCGCCCGGACGCCGCCCAGTAGCGAACGGCATCGGCACCGTGAGTCTCGAGGAGCGGCATCGGGGTGACCACGTTGCCCTTGGACTTCGACATCTTCTTGCGGTCTGGATCGAGGACCCAGCCGGAGATCGCTGCGTTGGCCCACGGGAGCGTTCCGAACTCGAGCTCGGAGCGCACGATCGTCGTGAAGAGCCAGGTGCGGATGATCTCGTGGGCCTGGGGCCGAAGATCCATGGGGAAGACCCGAGAGAAGAGATCCGGATCATCCTCCCAGCGACCGGCGATTTGCGGGGTGAGCGAGCTCGTCGCCCAGGTGTCCATCACGTCGGGGTCGCCGGCGAAGCCACCGGGCGCGCCCCTCTGGGAGTCGTCGTAGCCGTCAGGCACATCGGTCGATGGGTCCACGGGCAGGCGGTCCTCGGCCGGGACAAGGGGTCGGGAGTGGTCGACCGTGCCGTCTTCGGCCACGGGGTACCAGATGGGGAACGGGACTCCGAAGAACCGCTGGCGTGAGATGTTCCAGTCGGCATTGAGCCCCTCGACCCAGGTCCGGAGCCGGTGGGACATGAATCCCGGGTGCCAGTTGAGCTCCTCGGCTGCGGCAAGAAGCTTGGCGCGCATCGGTCTCGTGGCAACGAACCACTGGCGGGACGTCACGATCTCAAGGGGTCGATCACCCTTCTCGTAGAACTTCACCGGGTGGGTGATCGGCCGGGGCTCGCCGATGAGGCTTCCGTCGAGCGTCAGCAGCTCGACGATCTTCTTCTGCGCCTGCTTGACGGTGAGGCCCTCGAGCTCGGTGTAGTGGCTCTTCGCCGTCTCGACGTCGCGCGACTCCCATCCCAGCTCGCCGAAGGGCGCATGCTCGAGGCGTCCTTCGCGAGAGACCAGCGTGCGGGTCGGAAGCGAGAGCTCTCGCCACCAGATCACGTCGGTGGTGTCGCCGAACGTGCAGATCATGGCGATGCCCGACCCCTTGTCGGGTTCCGCGAGCTCGTGCGCCAGAACAGGGACCTCGACACCGAAGAGCGGCGTGGTGACGGTCCGGCCGAAGAGCGGTCGGTAGCGCTCGTCATCGGGGTGGGCGACCAGCGCCACGCATGCCGCCAGCAGCTCGGGTCGGGTGGTCTCGATCTCGACCACGCCATCTCCGTCGGTCACGGGGAACGCGAGCCGATGGTAGGCGCCGGGGCGTTCACGGTCTTCGAGCTCGGCCTGGCTGACCGCCGTCCGGAAGTCGATGTCCCAGAGCGTCGGTGCCTCGGCTTGGTAGACCTCGCCGCGTGTGAGCTGTCGGAGGAAGGCTCGCTGGGAGGCTCGCTGAGCCACCTCGCCGATGGTGGCGTACTCGAGGCTCCAGTCGACGCTGATGCCGAGCGTGCGCCACAGGGCCTTGAACACCTCTTCGTCCTCTTGGGTGAGCTGGAGGCACAGCTCGACGAAGTTGGGGCGCGAGATGGAGATCTTCGAGTCCCCCGGCTCCTCCGGCGGCTGGAAGCTCGGGTCGTAGGGGAGGGAGGGATCGCAGCGGACCCCGAAGTAGTTCTCCACCCGTCGTTCGGTTGGCAGTCCGTTGTCATCCCAGCCCATCGGGTAGAAGACGTCCTTGCCCCGCATGCGCTGGTACCGGGCGATCGCGTCGGTGTGGGTGTAGCTGAAGACGTGTCCGATGTGCAGCGAGCCTGAGACCGTCGGCGGCGGGGTGTCGATCGAGAAGACCTCCGCCCGGGGCCGGGTGCCGTCGAAGCGGTAGGTCGATTCGTCAGCCCAGAGCGTCGACCAGCGGGTCTCGAGGCCCTCCAAAGTCGGCTTCTCGGGGATGGTGCGCTCGGTCGGCGCCAGGGGCTCCAAGGGGTTCGGCATGGTCGCAATAGCCTAGGTCCATGCTCAACCTCTACGACACGGCCGTCGGGACCGTCCGACCCCTCACCCTCCGGGACGAGGGAAAGGTGTCGATGTACGTCTGCGGCCCCACCGTCTACGACCTTCCCCACCTCGGGCACGGCCGGTTCACGCTGGTCTTCGATGTGCTTCGCCGGTACCTCATCTACAGCGGCCTCGAGGTGACGTATGTCTCGAACATCACGGATATCGACGACAACATCATCGGTCGGGCGCATCGAGAAGACCGCACCGAGGGAGAGGTGGCTGCCGAGTACGAGGAGCGGTGGTGGGAGGCGATGGACCTCCTCGAGGTCCTCCGTCCTGACATGACCCCCCATGCCACCGCCTTCGTCGACGGCATGATCGCCACCATCGCGGAGCTCCTCGAGAGGGGAACGGCGTATCAGCTCCCCGACGGCGTCTACCTCGACGTCTCGAAGGTCGACGGCTACGGGCTCCTCGCGGGCCAGCCCCTCGAGTCGCTCCGCGCCGGAGCCCGGGTCGACGCAGAGGTGGAGAAGCGCTCTCCGCTCGACTTCGCGCTGTGGAAGGCGGCCAAGCCGGATGAGCCCGCCTGGGCCGCTCCGTTTGGTGCCGGCCGGCCTGGCTGGCACACCGAGTGCGTGGTGATGTCGCTCTCCCTGCTCGGTGATGGCTTCGACCTCCATGGAGGGGGACTCGATCTCAAGTTCCCGCACCACGAGAACGAGAGGGCCCAGGCCGTGGCGCTCGGCCGCCCCTTCGCCCAGCACTGGGCGCACAACGGGTGGGTGATGGTCGAGGGCGAGAAGATGTCGAAGTCGCTGGGGAACTTCACGTCGCTGACCGATCTTCTGGCCAAGGCCGACCCGCGCGCGTATCGACTTCTGGTCTTGCGTTCCCACTACCGGGCGCCCATCGAGGTGACGGCGGAGACGATCGCCGATGCCGAGCGGGGGCTCGACCGCCTCGATGCTCTCGCCCGACGCCTCGAGCTCACCTCACCTCCGGGCCCCGTCATCGGCACCACCGACAGCGACATCGAGACCGCAGCCGTCGAGAGGTTCGTCGCACTGATGGACGATGACCTCCAGACGCCCCAAGCCCTGGGGCTCGTCTTCGAGCTGGTCGGCGAGGCCAACACCGCCCTTGACGACGGTGACGAGAGTCGGGCTCGTCGGCTCGGCGCCACGGTGATCCGGCTCGCCGGGGCCATGGGCCTCACGTTCGACGGCGCCGCCGCAGAGCTCGACGCGGCGACGCTGGCGCTCGCAAGGGCCCGGGACGAGGCTCGAGCGGCCAAGGACTTCGCCGCCGCTGACGCCCTCCGGGACCAGCTCCAGGCAGCGGGCTGGGTCGTCGAAGACACGCCGAGTGGAACCGCGCTCCATCGATAGCCAAGAGCCGGTTCGGGGCGGTGCTCGCGTCAACCATGGAGGCAGACCTCTCTCGGTCGGAGCAACGAGCTCAACGGGGCTTCGCTCTCGGACGGAGTATCGAGAAGATCCGTGACGTCACGGTAGGTGCCGCCGCCAGCTTGTCGACACGCTCCGGAGCGATCCGCCGCAGCTCGTCGATCGTGGCCGTGCTCCTCGAGGGGCGCGACCTGTCTCTCTCCAGATCAGAGCATCTCTCAGGGGAGGGTGGCACAGATATACCCCTGGGGGTATAATCTGTTGAACATCGATCACCGTGACAGCCACAAGGGCAGAGCGGATCGACCCGCAGCAGACCACAGGAGTTCAGATTGATGGATCAGATCGCTGACGTTGCAGCTGAGAGTCCCCTAAGCGGACAGCCGGGCCCTGAGGGGCAGATCAGCAGCGGTGCCTTTGCGCGCCTGGGCCGTTGGACGGCAACGCACCTCCGCTTCGTGCTCTTGTCCTGGCTCGTGGCGCTCGTCGTCTTCGGCGCCTTCGCCCCCAAGGTCGAGACGGCCCTCGCCGGGGCCGGGTGGCAGGACTCCTCAAGCCAGTCGGTCAAGGCGCGAGACATCATCCAGCGTGACTTCTCGGGCCTTGGTGCCGCTGGGCTCCAGGTCGTGATCGTCGACCACAATGGTGCGATCGCCACGAACCCCCAAGCTCAGGCTGCCGTCGCCAAGGCAGCGTCGATGTTGCGGTCTGATCCTCGGGTCTCCACGGTTGTCCTGCCGCAGCCGGGGACGACGATCTCGCGAGATGGTCGCACGGCGGTTATCGTCGGTGGTTCGGCGGTCGGCACGAACGAGATGGTCAAGGCGGCCGACGCGCTCGCGACCCCGTTGAGCAAGCTCTCGACCTCGAAGGTGAGCGTGACCCTCACCGGAGACAGCGCCCTGTGGGCCAACTTCAACAACGCCAACCGCTCGGCGATGATGCGCTCTGAGATGCTCTCGTGGCCCGTGACGATGATCATCCTCTTCATCGCCTTCGGTGGACTGGTCGCAGCTGGACTCCCGCTCCTGCTGACGATGGTCGGCCTGCTGGTGGCCGCCGGATCCCTCGTCATGCTGAGCCACGCCTTCCCAGTCTCGATCTGGGCGCTCAACTTCGCACTCATGTTCGCGCTCGCCCTGGGGATCGACTACGCCCTCTTCATCGTGATGCGATTCCGCTCGGCACTGAAGCGACGAGGAGCGACGCCAGGGGATCGAGAGGTCGTTGTCGCAGCGATCGCCGAGACCATGGACACCGCCGGCAAGGCCGTCGCCTTCAGCGCTGTGACGGTGTTGGCGTCACTGGCAGCGATTCTGATCGTGCCGAGCCCCGCCTTCCGGAGCATGGCACTCGGCATCATGCTCTCGGTCATCGCCGTCCTGGCGGCCACCCTGACCCTGCTGCCGGCGGTGCTCGGACGCCTGGGCACTCGGATCAACGCCGGGGCGATCCGCTGGGGATCCAAGAAGAAGGACCCCGAGCACCCCGGCCGACTCGACACCATGCTCCACAGCTGGGGACGCACCATGTGGAAGCACCCCACCATCTTCGGCCTCGCCGGCCTTGCCGTGCTGCTGCTGGCAGCCGCACCGGTGATCGGGCTTCGGACGAACATGCCCTCGATCACAATCGTCCCGCCCGACGCCAACGCACGCGTCGGCTACAACCAGGTGATCTCAGCCTTCGGGCCGGGTGTCCCGGGAACCCTCCAGGTCTTGGTCCCCGCCACCCACCAGACCGAGGCGCTCGCCACCCTCGCCAGCCTCCCGGGTGTTGCGGCGGCGATGCCCGGCCCGACGCATGCTGGGTGGACTCTCGATCAGGTCGTGCCCACCACCGGACCGTCCACCACGGACACCGAGGCGACCATCGCACGAATCCGCCAGGCCCTCCCGACGGGCACTCTCGTCGGAGGGGCTCCGGCAGAGAACTACGACCTCCAGCAGTCGCTGACCCACTACACCCCGATCGTCTTCGGCATGCTCATCGCGCTCGGGTTCATCCTGCTGCTGATCGCCCTTGGAGCACCCCTCATCGCCGCAGCGGGCGTGCTCTTGACGGCCCTGTCGGTCGCCGGAGCCTTCGGGGTGGCGCGCTTGATCTTCCAGAATGGGAACCTGTCGGGATTCCTGAACTTCCAGCCCCAAGGGTTCGTCGATGCGTGGGGTCCGCTGTTCTTCGGTGCGATGGTCTTCGGGGTGGCGATGGACTACACGCTGTTCATGCTCTCGGCGGCCAAGGAGAGCTACGAGACCCACGCTGACCCCGAGCACGCCATGGTCGGCTCGGTCCGAACCTCGGGTCGGGTCGTGGTCTCCGCCGCCGCGGTGATGATCGCGGTGTTCCTCACGTTCGCGCTCTCGGGACCTCTGGCTCCCAAGGAGATGGGCGTGATCCTCGCTGTGGCAGTGGCCCTCGACGCCCTCGTCGTGCGACTGGTCCTCCTGCCCATCGTCCTTCGCTATGGCAAGCACCTCAGCTGGCACCAGCCAAAGTGGCTGGCGCGGGTGCTTCCCAAGGTCCGTTTCTCGCACTGAGAGGGTTGAGGGGGGTCAGACTGCAGAGACCCGACGGGGCGTCATGGGCGTCGACGAAGAGAGAGGGGTTGGTCGAATGAGCGATCCGCCAGGCCACGTCATCGAGGTGTTCGCGGACATCTGGTGCCCCTTCACCCATGTCGGGCTCAAGGCGGTCGCCGAGCAGCGGACGCGCAGCGGACGGACCGACGTCCTGATCAGGGTTCGTGCATGGCCGCTCGAGCTGGTCAACGGCGCGCCCCTCGACCCCGCCGTCACCAAGGCCCATGTCGACGAGCTCCGTGAGCAGGTCGCGCCGTCGCTCTTCGGGTCGTTCGACCCCCGACACTTCCCGAGCTCGACGCTCGACGCCCTCGCACTCGCGGCTCGGGCGTACCGTGCGGACCCCTTGATCGGGGAGCGAGTTAGCTTCGCACTACGTGACGCGCTCTTCGAGCGAGGTCAAGACATCTCGGACCCGATCGTCCTCGAGGGCATCGCCGCCACGTTCGGAGTCGGGATGCCCGAGGAGATCGATCGAGCATCGATCGAGGAGGACTGGCGAGAAGGCCAGCACCGAGGGGTGCTCGGTTCGCCTCACTTCTTCTATG
>JADGOD010000240.1 GCA_017883125.1 Acidimicrobiales bacterium | reverse complement strand
TCTGGCGGGTCTGCAGGGCACTGGAGTTCCCGTGGCCGAGCAGCAGAGCCACCGTGGGCCGGGCGAGCACGAACACCCCCACGGCGGCGGGGATGATGATGGCCAGCACGGCTCTGAGCCCCGTGCCGAAGCGGATGACGAAGGCCCGGACGTCATCTCGGGTGTGGTGGTCGGCCAGATCGGGGGTCACCGCGCTCATCACCGAGACGGCGACCACCGCGTAGGGCATCTGCATGAAGGCGTACGCGTAGGTGTATGACGAGACCGGGCCGGATCCGCCCGAGCTGAAGGCCAGACTGAGCACGACGTAGAGGGCGATCTGGTTGAGCACGACGAAGCCGAAGGTCCATGACCCGAGGTGGACGATGGCGCGGACCGCCTCGTCCTTCAGGTCGAAGCGCCAGCGGACCCGTCCCAGCCGGGCCCGGGCCAGGCTGGGGGTCAGGAGGAGGAGCTGGACGGCCACACCGGCGGTGGTGCCGGCGCCGAGGATGGCCATCTGGCTCGGCGACATCGACACCGAGTGGAGCGTGGGTGAGGGCGCGACCCCGGCGAAGATCAGCAGGACGATGATGCAGACGGCGTTGTTGGCGATCGGCACCCACATGGGGGCTCCGAAGCGCCGGCGGATGTTGAGCAGGGTCCCACCGATGCTCAGCAGGCCGTAGAGGAAGATCTGGGGGACGAACCAGCGCAGCAGGGTGGTGGCCACCTGGCGCTGGGTGGCCAGGTGCTGGGCGTTGTGGGTCTCCGCGGTGTGGTTGAACATCGTGAAGCCGTCAATCAACCAGGGTGCGGCGATGAGGAAGACGACGGTGGTGATCGCCAGGACGATCACCGAGAGCGTGACGACGGCGGAGATCGAACGCCAGGCCTCCTTCTCGGGCCGGTTGGCGAGCCGCTCGATGAAGACCGGGATGAAGGTGGCGCCCAGCACGCCACCGAGCACCACGTCGTAGAGCATGTTGGGGATCGTGTTGGCCAGGTTGTAGGCGTCGGCGAGCGGTGAGATGCCCAGCACGTAGGCCAGCACGAGGACGCGCAGGACGCCGGTGGCCCGCGACAGGGCGGTGCCCGCCGCCATCGAGCCGACGGCGCGCTGGAGGCCGCCGCTCTGGGTCTCGCTCATGGAGTCGCCCGTCGACGGCGCGGCTTGCGCCACCAGGTCCTGATCCACCAGACCAACAGGACGACCGCGGAGCCGATCGTCAGGATGATGGCCACCACCGAGGTGTGGGTGGCGTGGACCACGATGCGCTGGTGGGCCAGCACCAAGCCACCGCTCGGTGTCACCAGGGTGGCGTGGAGGGGGAGGTCACCGGTGGTGACGGCCTGGGTCACGATGCGGAGCGACTTCGTCGAGCGATCGAGGACCTCGGGGTACGTCGACCCCTTGGGGAAGGTGAGGTGCGAGCTGGTGAGGATGAGGATCCCGGTCACCTTGTAGCCGGTGGTGGAGGTGATCGTGATGGGGAGCGAGCTCCGCAGCGCGGTCAGGGTGATGTCCCCGCCGCCGATGGCCAGCATGGACAGCTGCTGGTCGAGCCGGTTGCGGGCCCGGTGGAGAGCGCTCGTCCTCCCCGCCTGGCCCAGGTCGTCGAGCTCGACGGCGAGCAGGTCGTCGGAGAGCACCTCGAAGATCGGGTTCCCGGCCTGCACCGCGCTGGCGAACGCCGTCTGGCGCTGGCTCTCGCTCTTGAAGGCGCTCAGCTGGGGAGCGGGCCACGCCGGGGAGGCCCCGGTGTCGGCCAGGGTCCGCGTGGCGGGGGCTCCGTTCGCCCCGCTCGGAACCTGGGAGAACATCCCGTCGATGGTGATCGGGCTGAGCACCGGGTTGCCGCTCAGCCCGTTGAGCAGCGCCGTGAGGAAGGTCGACGCATCGGTCAGCGGCGAGGACGTCTCGACCACCACCCCCTGGGGGACGGTGAGCCCGGGTCGCTCGAAGTGGAGGAAGGCGAGGTCGCCGAGGAGGCGCTCGGCGCCGAGGACGCCCAGGTCGGGCCCGGCGGCCTGGGCCGCCAGGATCCCGTCGGTGGGCATCACGTCGACTGAGGGATCCCCGGGGGTCACGTGGAATGGCTGGCCCCACTGGAGCGAGGTGGCGGTCGGTTGGGCCAGCGAGGTGTCCGGTGCGATGAGCCGGGTGAACCCCGCGGCGGCCAGCGCCGGGGTCGTCGACGCGGTCACCGGTGCGGTGGCCAGCCACGTCGTGGGGTTCGATGACGTGAACCCGGCGGCGGTGAGGATCTGCTGGCCTCGGTGGATCTGTCGGGTCACCTCTCCGCTGAGCCCCGAGCTGGCCAGCACGCCGGGGTCGACCGAGACATAGGGGGTGCGCAGGATCTCGTGGGTCGGAGCGTTCTGGGCGACCACTTGGGCCAGCTCGCTCACCGCGCCGTGCCCCGCCGAGGTGAGAAGGAGCTTCTGGATCACCGCCGGGCCGAGGGCGAGGTCGACCGGGACAGTGGGTGACTTAGCCAGCACATGGGCCACCGCAGCGGTGGAGGGTGCCGATCCGGTGTCGGCCCCGTTGAGGCGGATCAGGGTCGAGACCCGCAGCGGCACCGCGGCGGGCCGTTCCACGAAGGTCATCAGGGTGACGAACTTCGACACCGTGGCCGATCCGCTGGTCACGGCGATCGCCACGGGGTACACCCCGTTGCACGATCCTGAGCCGAGCTGGCACCGCAGGTCGAAGGTCGGGGGGTGCGTCGAGCCGATGCAGCCCCCGGCCAGGGTGGGGGCGTGCGCCGTGGAGGTGATGACGTCGATGCTCAGCGCGACCCCTCCGTGGGTCGAGGCCGGGAGGCACGAGGTCGAGACCGGATCGATCTGGTCGATCACCCCGGAGGGCCCGTTGGGCGAGAGCGCGCTGAGGAGGCCCGAGCGGGTGGTGATCCGGCTGAAGAGCTGGGCCGAGATGGACGTCGGCCCCGAGACCCCCTGGACGGCGATGCTCACGGTGAAGGGCGACTGGCCGGAGAAGGTGGGCGAGACCGTGGTGGTCTGGCCGGTCAGGAGCGCCGAGGGCGCCACGGCAGCGCCGGCGGGCGACGCGATCGTCACGCCCAGGATGACGAAGAGGCCTCCGAGCGTGGCGTTGAGCGACGCAGTGAACCTCGACCTCACAGAGACAGACGCTAGACGGTGGTGTTGGTCGGGCCGGGGGAAGTAGCGTGTCGGGGTGTCAACGGCTGCGTATCCCGCACGCTTTGAGCCTCTGTTCGAGGCCACCCGCTCGCTCGCCGAACGGTTCTCGGCAGCGGGTCGGCGTCTCTTCCTCGTCGGCGGATCGGTCCGCGACGCCATCATCAACGCCGAGAGCGACCCCGCCAGGCTCAGCGATCTCGATCTGACGACCGACGCGCTCCCCGACGAGATCGAAGCGCTCATCAGGGGGTGGGCCGACGCCATCTGGACCCAGGGGAAGCGGTTCGGCACGATCGGGGCGACCCACCAGGGCCGGACCTACGAGATCACGACGCACCGGGCCGAGTACTACCACCCTGACTCCCGCAAGCCCGAGGTCATCTTCGGTGACGACATCATCGTGGATCTCTCGCGTCGTGACTTCACCATCAACGCCATGGCCCTCGAGCTGCCCAGCATGGAGCTCGTCGATCCGTACAACGGCCTCGCTGATCTCGCCGCTCGCCGGCTGGTCACCCCGCTGGATCCGAGGATCTCCTTCGATGACGATCCGCTCCGGATGCTCCGCGCCGCTCGGTTCGCGGCGCGCTTCGACCTGGAGCCCGATCCGGCGCTGCTCGACGCCGTCGTCGCCATGGCTGATCGGCTCGAGATCGTCTCGGCCGAGCGGATCCGTGACGAGCTGGACCGGCTCGTCATGCTCCCCGTCCCCTCCACCGGGCTGTGGTTCGTCGTGCGCACCGGCCTGGCGGCGCACTTCTTCCCCGAGCTGCCCGGCCTCGAGCTCGAGCAGGACCCGATCCACCACCACAAGGACGTCCTCGGCCACACGCTCGCCGTGGTGGACAAGACCTCACCGGACCGGCTCCTGCGATTGGCCGCGCTCTTCCACGACGTGGGCAAGCCGAAGACCCGGTCGTTCGCCGACGGGGGAGTGAGCTTCCATCACCACGAGGTCGTCGGTGCCCGCATGACCCGGAACCGGATGAAGGCGCTGCGCTACTCGAACGAGGACACCGAGATCGTCACGACGCTCGTCGAGCTCCACCTCCGCTTCCACACCTACCGGCTCGGATGGACCGACAAGGCGGTCCGGCGCTACGTGCGTGACGCCGGCGACCACCTCGATCGGCTCAATGAGCTCACGCGCTGCGACTGCACCACGCGCAACGCCTCGAAGGCCCGGGCCCTGGCGCGTCGGATGGACGAGCTCGAAGCGCGCATCGGAGAGCTGCGCGAGCAAGAGGAGCTCGATGCCATCCGGCCGGATCTCGACGGGGCCCAGATCATGGAGATCCTCGGGCTGGAGCCGGGCCGAGAGGTGGGCCAGGCGCTCAGCTTCCTCCTCGAGCTGAGGATGGACGAAGGCCCCCTCGGTGAGGAGGAGGCCCGTCGTCGTCTCGAGTCGTGGTGGTCCGCCCGTCAGGCGGGCGGCTGATCCCTCTCGTCAGTGGTGACGAGGAGTGGGATCAGTCCTCGGGCCAGACCGGTCCGGGATCGCCGGCGGCGAAGGCCTCGACCATCTGGTGGCAGATGTCGTCGTGGTACTGCACCGGCGGCGACTTCATGAAGTACGAGCTCGGCCCGAGCAGCGGGCCACCGATGCCCCGGTCGAGGGCGAGGCGGGCGCAGCGAACGGC
The DNA here is from genome assembly GCA_017883125.1 of Acidimicrobiales bacterium. Taxonomy (GTDB): domain Bacteria; phylum Actinomycetota; class Acidimicrobiia; order Acidimicrobiales; family RAAP-2; genus CAIUMH01. The sequence continues at coordinate 1,406 of JADGOD010000240.1, read as the reverse complement.
GTCGATGATGACACCGGCCGAGTTCGGCGAGTCCCACACCTCGAGCTTGAGCTCGAGGTTCAACGGCACGTCACCGAAGTTGCGGCCCTCCATGCGGATGTAGGCCCACTTGCGGTCCTTGAGCCACGGCACGTGGTCCGACGGCCCGATGTGGATGTCCTCATCAGAGAGGACCCCGTGATCCATCTGGGAGGTGACGGCCTGGGTCTTGGAGATCTTCTTCGACTCGAGCCGGTCTCGGTCGAGCATGTTCTTGAAGTCCATGTTCCCACCGACGTTGAGCTGGTAGGTGTGGTCGAGGGCGAGGCCGCGGTCCTCGAAGAGCCGGGTGAGGACTCGGTGGACGATCGTCGAGCCGACCTGGCTCTTGATGTCGTCTCCGATGATGGGCACGCCGGCGTCACGGAACTTCCGGGCCCAGGTCGGGTCCGAGGCGATGAAGACGGGGACGGCGTTGACGAAGGCGACCTTGGCCTCGATCGCGGCGGCGGCGTAGAAGCGCTGGGCATCCTCGGAGCCGACGGGGAGGTAGGAGACCAGCACCTCGGCACCGGACTCCTTGAGGACCTTGACGATGTCGACCGGCTCGGCCGGGGACTCCTCGATCGCCTCGCGGTAGTACTTCGAGAGTCCGTCCAGGGTCGGTCCGCGGAGGACCTCGATGCCGAGCGCCGGGACGTCGGCGAAGCGGATCGTGTTGTTCTGGCTGGCGAAGATGGCCTTGGAGAGGTCCTGGCCGACCTTGGCGGCGTCGACGTCGAACGCGGCGACGAACTCGAGGTCCGAGACGTGGTAGCCGCCGAGGACGACGTGCATCAGGCCGGGGACGATCTCCGAAGGATCGGCGTCGCGGTAGTAGTTCACACCCTGGATCAGGGAGCTGGCGCAGTTACCGACGCCGGCGATTGCCACCTTGATGGGGCTCATTGGTCTTCCTCCATTGGTTTTCGTCCCCCGCGTCACGCGGGAGAGGTCGTGTGCGGGGGCACAGGCGCCCCCTCGGTTAGATCGGTGGTGTCGCTGGCCAGCGCCTGGCGCTCGACGGCGATCAGGTCGTCGAGCCAGGCGATGTCACGGGCTACGCCGTCGGCCGCATGCTCGACCACGCTCTTGGCGTAGGGGTCGAGCCCGGGCGCCGGGGGAGCCTCGTCGAGCCGCTGGACGAGCTGGGCTCGACGGCGTTCGAGCACGGCGAGGCGGGCGTTGGGAGCGAGGTGGCGGGCGAACGACCAGCGCAGGCCGAAGCTGCGGGAGTCGTCGCCGCCGCTGGGGGCGTTCAGAAGGCTGTCGAAGGTGGCCCGGCCCTGGCTGGTGAGTTGGTAGACCTTGCGCGAGCGCCGACCCCGGACCCCGACGAGGCGCTTGGTCCGCTGAGCGGCGCGCTCACCGCTGAGCGAACCGGTCGA
>JADGOD010000239.1 GCA_017883125.1 Acidimicrobiales bacterium | reverse complement strand
TCGAGACCAGCGTTGATCATGCGTCTCAGCAGCATGATGGACAGGTCCATGTGGAGACACCCGCAGGGGAGCGAGGAGCAGCCCGCCCCGAGGCTGACGGATGACCCGCTCGATTCAGTTGCAATGGACGTTCGGCCCTTGTCAAGAGCCCTTCTGGGGTAGAGGATCGAAGTATGCGAAGCGGCAGGACGAATGATCAATCCCTCGGTGCGGTGGTGGGAGCTGCACGGTCGGTGGTCGGGGCGGACGGAGACTACGACGATCTCACGAGCCTGATCGGCGACAAGCGCTTGGTGCTGATCGGCGAGGCATCGCACGGGACACACGAGTTCTACCGTGAGCGCGCCCGGATCACCAAGAGGCTCATCGATGAGATGGGATTCACGGTCGTCGCAATCGAAGGGGACTGGCCTGATGCCTACCGGGTGAACCGGTACGTCATGGGGATGTCGGCTGACGTCGACGCCGAAGCCGCCCTGAGAGGTTTCCGACGGTTCCCGACCTGGATGTGGAGGAACGAGGTCGTGCTGGACTTCGTCCAGTGGCTCCGAGTCAGGAACGACGCTCAAGCGCACCCCGCGGGCATGGTCCGCTTCTACGGGCTGGACCTCTACAGCCTGCGAGCCTCGATGGAGGCGGTCATCGGCTACCTCGATCAGGTCGATCCCTCGGAGGCCGAGCGGGCCCGACAGCGGTACTCCTGCTTCGACCGCGTCGGCGATGACCAGGCGTACGGCCGCTCGGTCGTCCTGGGTGGAGCGGTGCCCTGCGAGAACGAGGTGGTCGAGCAGCTTCTCGAGCTCCAGCGCCGATCGGAGATCTACCTTCGCCGAGACGGCTGGGTCGCCCGGGACGAGCAGTTCTACGCGGAGCAGAACGCTCGGCTGGTCCGGGACGCGGAGGAGTACTACCACCAGATGTACCGGGCCGAGGTCTCCTCGTGGAATCTGCGCGACGAGCACATGGCCGGGACCCTCGACGCGTTGATCGAGCACCTCGACGGCCAGTCGGCGAACACCAAGGTGGTCGTCTGGGAGCACAACTCGCACGTTGGCGATGCACGGGCCACGGACATGTCTCGGCGCGGCGAGCTCAACGTCGGCCAGCTGGCCCGGCAGCGATACGGCGGAGATGCCGTCCTGATCGGATTCACCACGTTCGATGGCTGGGTGACCGCAGCCTCCGATTGGGGTGCGCCCACCGAGCGCAAGCGGGTCCGGCCAGCTCGAGCCGACAGCCATGAAGCGGCTCTGCACGCCGTCGGCCTCCCTCAGTTCTGGGTGTCGACGTCGGATGTTGCCGTGCATGAGGCGCTGAGCCGTGCGCTGCTCGAACGGGCGATCGGCGTCATCTACCGCCCTGAGACCGAGCTCCAGAGCCACTACTTCCGGGCGAACCTCGCACAGCAGTTCGATGCGGTGATCCATATGGATCGGACGCGTGCCCTCACCCCGCTCGAGCGAAGCGCGCTGTGGGATACCGGGGAGCCAGCCGAGACCTACCCCTCGGGGTTGTGAGATGAGAGGGGCGGACGAGATGAGCATGGTCTTCAAGGATCGAGAGGAGGCGGGCCGGCGGCTCGCCGAGCGGTTGGCCCCGCTCCGAGACGAGCAGCCGGTGGTCCTTGCGCTTCCCCGCGGCGGGGTCCCGGTGGCCGCCGAGGTGGCTCGGGCCCTTGGCGCGCCGCTCGACGTGATCGTCGTGCGCAAGCTTGGTGTGCCCTTCCAGCGCGAGCTCGGCTTCGGGGCAATCGGCGAGGGCGGCGTGTGCATCCTCGATGCCGATCTCGTCCGCCGCGCTGGGCTGACCGATCGGGACATCGCCAGCGTGAGGGCTGACGAGGAGCAAGAGCTCGCCCGTCGGGTTCAGCTCTACAGGGGGGACTGGCCGCCGATCCCGATCTCCGGCCGCACCGTCGTGATCATCGATGATGGCTTGGCCACGGGGTCCACGGCGCATGCGGCGATCCAGGTAGCCCGCGCCCATGGTGCTCGCCGCATCGTGTTGGCCGTTCCGGTGGCGCCGCCAGAGACGGTGAGGGAGCTCGGAGCGGTGGCTGACGAGGTGATCTGCCTCGAGACGCCCCCGGACTTCGAAGCGGTCGGCCGCTGGTACAGGAACTTCACGCAGACGTCGGACGACGAGGTCGCAGAAGCACTCCGGCGCGACGTGGTGACAGATCCCGATCCGGCGCAGCGCCCGGGCATCGATCGAGAGGTGGTGATCCCGATCGATGGTGTCTCGCTCGAGGGCCATCTGGCCGTGCCGGAACGGGCGATCGGTGTCGTGCTCTTCGCTCACGGCAGTGGGAGTAGCCGTCACAGCCCACGGAACCAGTCCGTCGCTCGGGCCCTCTTCGAGCGAGGGCTCGGCTCGCTGCTCTTCGACCTGCTCACCCCCGAGGAGAGCGACGACCGCAGGAACGTCTTCGACATCGAGCTGCTGGGGGAGCGTCTTCTCGGTGCCACCGAGTGGATCGGCGAGCAGACCAATGTGGGCAAGCTCCCGTGTGGCTACCTCGGCGCCAGCACCGGCGGGGGCGCCGCGCTCTGGGCTGCCGCAGCGCCCGGCAACAATGTCAGGGCCGTCGTTTCACGGGGAGGACGTCCGGATCTGGCTGGACCTAGGCTCGCCGATGTGCGCTGTCCAACACTGCTCATCGTGGGTGGAGCGGACCGAGAGGTCCTCGAGCTCAACCGCGCCGCCGCCGCACACCTTCGTTGCCACCACTACGTGGCAATCGTGCCTCGAGCGACGCACCTCTTTGAGGAGCCCGGTACCCTCGAGGAGGTTGCTGGGCTGGCCGGCGACTGGTTCGAGGAGTTCCTGCCGATCGGGAGCCCGAACTGAGGAGAGCACGCCTTCAAGCGTGATCGTCGGCGATCCTGCTCGTGTCCGGGGGATCGTTGGAAGCGGTGATTCGATTGGCGCATCGCCCTGTGCCGACATGAGGATCGTCGGAGCGAAGCAGGAGACTCTGAGATGAGGAGGGCAGAGGTGGCTGCGTACGTGATCTACCAATGCGAGGTCTCGGACCCGGAGAGGTACGAAGAGTACAAGGCTCGTGCGGCGGCAAGCGTCGAGGCAGCCGGCGGCCGGTACATCGTCCGCGGGGGTGACATCGAGGTGCTCGAAGGCGATCCTCCGGCGAGCCGCACGGTCGTGCTCGAGTTCCGGTCCATGGATGCTGCGGTGGCCTGGTACCGCAGCGAGGACTATGAGCTGGCTCGAACCTTCAGGGAGGGAGCGGCGACGGCCCAGCTGTTCGTCGTCGACGGTCTGGCCTAATGGACCTCTCTAGGAGGCTGGCATCCCGATCTCGACCCGCCCGTGATTGAGCCGGACGACCCCTTCTGAGCGGGCCTCGAAGGCGAACGTTCGATTGCCGTTCGCCGCCACCCCTGCATCGACCGCTTCGACGATCAGCGGGTGGCTCGGCGGCACCGGCGAGGAGAATCGAGTAGCGAGGCGCCGCAGTGAGTTCGGATCACCATCCGCGACGAGCCGCACCAAGGCGCCGGAGCACATGGCCAAGGTGCACATGCCCTGCAGGATCTTCGAGGGGAAGCCCTCGCTACGCGCGACCTCGTCGTCGAGGCAATGGGGAGCGTGGTCGCGCGAGACCCCGGCGTACCGGAAGGCTTGATCGAAGGCGATCTCGATGGCCTCAGAGCCGACGACACGATCGCGGGCGGCTTCCGGGTAGCGGTGGTCGGCCAGCTCGGGACCGCCGAGCGAGGAGCTGCTCCCACCGACGTAGAGGGTTGACCAGAAGTGCTCGACGAGAGGGTCGCCAACCATGTCGCTGACCATGATCCGCTGGGTCACGAGGACACCGGCCGGGGTGACGTGGGCCGAGGACGTCGACACCGTCCACTGCACTGTCGAATCAGCTCGCATCGGGGCGTGGAAGTAGACGTCGTGCTCTCCGTGGACGCCGTGGGTCTTGTTGACGATCGCTCCCTCGTCGATCGAGCACCGCAGGCCCTCTTCCAGTGCGGGGAGGATCAGGGCGACGGAGTACAGGGGAGGGATCGCCCGGCCGTCGAAGTAGGCGGGGTTGGGGTCGTTCGTGGCAAGAGCGAAGGCCCGTGCGGCGTCACCGTCGATCCGTCCCTCGAAGGGCCCGATGGGGACCCCCAGATGAATTCGTGGCTTGTCGTCCCTCAAGGCTGCAAGATGCTTTCCTACGGTCAGATCGGTCATGGTACGTCATATCGTACCTGCGTCGGGAGCGACGCTTAGTCAGCCGAGCGAAGGGGTCGTCCGGTTCGGGAGGCCCACTGCTCGATCACCCGGTCGTAGACCGGCTGGTCGATGAGAGCGTCCTTCCCCTCGAAGCCGAAGGCCTCCGGAGGCAGCTCGCCGTGCTCCTTGAGATGTGCCGCCCACTGTTGGTGGGCGCGGGCGGCGCTGGCAACTCCCCAACCTGTCGCCAGGGCGATCGTGAGGCCCGGCAGCAGCGTGGTGTAGCCGCCGATGGGGATGGGGACCTCGGCGGTGATGCGGGGGAGGTGCTCTTCGGTGGCGAACGTGGGCAGATAGACGTCGGCCCCTGCTTCGGCGTAGGCGATGCCACGGGCGATCGATTCGTCCAGAGAGCCGCTCCCTCCGCCCCCAACGGCGTAGAGCTCGTCGGAGCGGGCGACGATCACGAAGTCCGGGTCCTGACGAGCATCAGCGGCCGCGGCGATGCGGGCCTGCATCTCGACGATGGGCACCAGTGCGCCCTCCCACCGGGAGTGCTTGGGCGGGACCTCATCTTCGATATGGACGCCGGCCACCCCGACACGCTCGTAGCGCTTGATCGCTCGGTAGACGTCAGCGGGCGTCTCCCCAGCCTGGTCGGCATCGACGATCAACGGGATGGTGATCGCCTCGGCGACCCGTCCGGACTGCTCGATCATCTCGGTGGTCGTGAACATCCCCGAGTCCGGGATGGCGAAGTGCATCATCGACGTGGCGTGACCCCCCATGTAGGCGGCGTCGAACCCGGCCTGCTCGACGATGCGGCCGGTCAGCGCGCTGTAGCAGTCAGCAGCGATGAACGGCGTTCCTGAGTTGATCAGCGAGCGCAATGCCTCAGTTGGACGGTTCACGTGCGTTCCTCCCCATGCCTTCGGTGATGACTCAGGGGACCCTTGATGCGTGCCGCACCTGTCCGCCCCGTGGTGATTCCTAACACCTCGGACGGTACCGGTCTCGTTGAGCTGCGTCGTCGATCCTGGAGGCACCCGGCCCGCAGTGCAACGCCGCCCTCATCGAACCCCACCTCTGGTGCTGGTCGCACCGCGGGGGTGCGGCGGCCAACGGGGGTCGTCGCCGAGCCTTGCCCCGGTGGTTGTGGTGCCAGCCGTGGTAAGCAAGATCGGCGTCTCATAAGCCGAGAAGAACCCCGAAGGAGGAAGTGGTGCGCAACGCGAACCTGGGCCGAAGCGGCCTGCGTGTCTCGAAGATCTGTCTCGGGATGATGAGCTTCGGGGGGTCATCCTCGCAGCGCCCCTGGGTGGTTGATGAGGACCTCGCTGATCTGATCGTGCGCACGGCGGTCGAAGGTGGGGTGTTCTTCTTCGACACCGCCGACGTCTACTCGGAGGGCAAGAGCGAGGAGGTCACCGGGCGTCTCGTCAAGAAGTACCTGAGTCGGGACGAGGCCGTCATCGCCACCAAGGTCCACGGGCCCATGACGCCAGGGCCTAACGGGAAGGGGCTCTCGGCCAAGCACATCTTGTCGGGCATCGACGCATCGCTCCGACGCCTCGACCTCGACTACGTCGACCTGTACCAGATCCACCGGTTCGATCCCCGGGTGCCGGTCGAGGAGACGATGGGAGCGCTCCACGAGGTTGTCAGGTCGGGCAAGGCCCGGTACATCGGTGCGAGCTCCATGTACGCCTGGCAGTTCGCCAAGATGCAGCGTGCCGCCGACGAGATCGGAGGAACGCGCTTCATCTCGATGCAGAACCACTACAACCTCGCCTATCGCGAGGAGGAGCGCGAGATGATCCCCCAGTGCATCGACATGGGCGTCGGTGTCATCCCGTGGAGTCCGCTGGCTCGCGGTCTGCTCACGGGAAATCGCACCCGCTCGGGCGAGCGTCTCACCGCTCGGGCGAACTCAGACCTGTTCGCCGATTCGCTCTACACCGATGCGGACTTCGACGTGGTCGACGCCGTTGCCGCGGTGGCCGAGAGCCGGGGGATCTCCAGGGCTCAGGTGGCTCTGGCGTGGCTGCTGTCACGACAGGGAGTCACCGCTCCGATCGTCGGTGCCACAAAGGCGTTGCACGTCGAGGACGCCATCGCCGCCGTTGAGGTGGCCTTGAGCGATGCAGAGATCGCAGCGCTCGAGGCGCCCTACGCCCCCCACGCCATCCGAGGGCATCTCTAGGGGTCGCTGGTCATCGCGACAGGCGCCGGGGTCGCTGTTCGAACTGCAGCGCTGCTGGTCTCGGTTGGAGCGTCGTCGATCGCTCGTGGCCGGACGGCGTCATGTGCGGCGAGCTGGGCGGCGAGCTGGGCGACCAGCTGGTCGACGTCACCGCGCCACTGGGCTATCGCCAGGTCCACGTGGAACGCCATCCACGGGCCGACGGCGCTGCCGTAGGAGAGCACGATGGGGTGCTGGCGGTTCGAGACCGACAGCATCAGCTGGCCGGACTCGTCGTCCCGATTCATCCCCACCAGCCGGTCGAACCGGCATTCCCGGGTCTGGGTGGGGCTGATGAAGACGATCCGCTGATTCGTCAGATAGAGCGTCCCGTTGGCGATCGCCGTCGGAGCAGGCGTCCCTTGGACGTAGTGGCCCCGGGTGCTCCCCACCCGGTAGCGGATCGAGCGGCCGCCGAGAGACCCGATCGGGATCGACACGCCGGCCGATCCGGCGACGAAGTGGCCGGCCCCCTTGCGCTCCTCGATCAGCGAGCAGTTCGTCAGCGTCCCGTAGCCGAGCTCGCCGAGATGGACGACGAGACCGTCCGGGACGACCCCATCGGACTGGGCGAACTCGATCATGCTTGCGAGCCCGTCACGCTCGACCTGCCAGTCGTGGAGCTCAGCCTCGAACGCTGCGTGCTCCTTGGCAGCGGCCTCTGCCGCCCGTGCCGCTTCGCGACGTGCCTTGAAACCACCAAACACTGCTCCTCCTCCGACGCACCTCTCCCGTCAGGCTACCCACGAGGCGTCCGTGCCGCTCTGCCTGTGGCACGAACGACAGGAGTCTGGAAGGCTGCGTGGCGCACGATGCGCAGACGATGGGAGATCACATGGGACCGGTGAATCGACAGCTTCTTCTCGCAGTCAGGCCTTCGGGGATGGTCGATGTGGCAACGACCTCCGCGGTCGAGACGCCGATCCCTGACCTCGGCGATGGTCAGGCCCTCGTCCAGGTCCAGTACCTCTCCATCGATCCCACCATCCGGACGTGGATGGACGATGTGCCGAGCTACCGTCCCCCGATTGGGCTCGGCGAGGTGGTCCGGTCGATAGGTGGTGGCGAGGTGGTCGAGTCGCGCTCGGATCGCTACAAGGTCGGGGACCGCGTGGTCGGCATGACGGGCTGGCAGGAGTACTGCGTGGCCGATGAGGGCCTCGAGTCCATGTCGGTGGTCCCCGCTGGGCTCGATCTCCCGGTGGCCATGAACGTCCTGGGCGTGACTGGGATCACCGCCCATGTCGGACTCTTGAAGATCGGTGCCATGAAGGAAGGTGACGTGGTCGTGGTCTCGGGGGCCGCAGGGGCCACGGGATCGATGGTCGGACAGATCGCCTCACTGAAGGGAGCATCCCAGGTGGTCGGCATCGCCGGGGGCCCGGAGAAGTGCACGTTGCTCACGGGGACGATGAAGTTCGATGCCGCGATCGACTACAAGGCCGGTGACGTGGCCCGCCAGCTCCTTGAGCTCTGCCCTGAGGGGATGGACGTCTACTTCGACAACGTCGGCGGCGAGATCCTCGAGGCCGCCCTCGCCGACCTTGCGATGCACGCCCGGGTCGTGATGTGTGGGGCGATCTCCGGCTACAACGCCATGGAACGGCCTCACGGACCGTCGAACCTGTACAACCTGATCGTGAAGCGCGCACGCATGGAGGGATTCATCGTCAGCGACCACATGGCGGAGTGGGGGGCGATCCAGGCCGAGCTGGCCGGTTGGCTCCTCGAGGGGAAGCTCTACCACTCCGAGCACATCGTCGAAGGTCTCGATCACGCTCCCGAGGCGCTCAACCTCCTGTTCACCGGTTCGAACACCGGCAAGGTCCTGGTCAAGGTCTCCTAGACCCGCCGACACCCGGCCGGGCAGCGATGTCGACCCTGGGCCCGAGTGGTGCCAAGATGCGAATCGAACCCCGAGGGAGCCGGACGATGGCAGAGGAAGATCACCATCACGTGCCGATCCCTCTCCAGATCGATCGCTCGAGGCCCGATCCGTGTTGAAGACCCGGAGCGCGCTCAACCGCCCGATCTTCGTGGTGGCGGTCATCGCTCTGGCTGCCGGATACGGCCAGTTCGGTGCGGTCGCTGCTCTCGGAGACGTGGCCAAGGCCTTCGGCCACGTCGTCCGGGGGACCACCGTCGCCGAGCAGGCTGGCCTCTCGGGAACGGTGCTCGGCATCGGTCTCGCCATCCTGCGCCTCGCCTCGCTCGGAGGTCTCCCGCTTGCGGCTTTGGCCGACAGGCGGGGGAGGCGCGTCACGTTGGTGGCGTGGTGCCTGATCGGCCTGGGGGCCACGATCATGGCGAGTGCGAGCCCGTCGTACTGGTGGTTCGTGGCCATCTTCGCCCTGGGCCGTCCGTTCCTCTCTGCGGCCGGGGCGCTCACCCAGGTCGTCGCCGCCGAGCTCTCCCGGCCGGAGGGGCGCGCCACGGCGCTCGCCCTCGTGAGCGCCGGCTACGGCCTGGGGGCGGGGATCAACGCGCTGGCGCACTCGGCGCTGCGAGGCGTCTTCGGCTTCCGGGTCCTCTTCCTCACGACGTTGATTCCCTTGATCATCGTTGCGCTGCTCGCCCGTCAGTTCCCCGAGCCGACGAGGGTCGCTGAGATCGAGGAGTCTGCCAAGCCCCGGTTCGGCTCGGTCGGGCACGGATCGACGGGTCGCCTCCTCGAGGTCATGGCACTCATCTTCGCAACCTCGGCGGTCTCCGCTCCGGCGTCGAGCTTCGTCTTCCTCTACGCCGAGAACGTGACGCACCTTCCCAAGGGGGTCGAGTCGGCCATGATCGTGGGCGCCGCGTTGGCCGGGGCCGCTGGCCTGCTGCTGGGACGACGTGTCGCGGACGTGCGGGGACGACGCCCCGCAGTTGCCATAGGCATCGTCTGGTTGGCCCTGGCGTCGCTGATCCTCTACGCGGGAGGCAGGCCGGCAGTGGTGATCGGCTACCTCCTGGGGATCATGGCGACCGGCTTCCTGGCCCCGGGGGGCACGGCGCTGACCAACGAGCTGTTCGCCACAGAGGTCCGGGCGTCAGTGGCAGGGTGGGGGATCGTGGCCTCCGTCTTCGGCGCCGTGCTCGGTCTGGTGGCCTTCGGTTCCATCGCAGATTCGGCGGGCTCGTTCGAGACCGCCGCCCTCGTCACCTTCCTCCCGGTGATCCCCTCGCTCTACTTCCTGACCCGGCTTCCCGAGCCTCTGGGCATCGCGCTGGAGGGGACCGTCGGGGATGAATCCGAGGAGCCCAACGGGCCGGTGATGATCTGATCGGTCAGCGTCCGATTCCTCAACGGGGACGGAGCCGAGCGATAACCGGGAGGGGATCGCTCCACGGGATGTTGCCCACCCGGCCTCCGAGGACCGTGAGGCCCCGCCCGACGAGGAGGTGGTCGAGCTGGCTGTGGGGGCCCCAGGATGGCCATGTGGCTCCCTTGACGGCCCTCCTCAACCCTGGGAGCTGGAGCGAGACCAGAGGGCCCCAGAGGTTCATGTCGCCTCCCAGGACGATCCGGTGATCGGCGATGGTGAGCTCGCGGAGGACCTGGCGGAGCCGCCGGAAGTGGAGTGGCGACCCGTGCGTGAGGTGGCTCATGTGGGTGGCGACCACCGTGACCGGGGTGCCGCCGACATCGAGATTGGCCACGACCACTGCCCTGCGGGCCCTGTCCCGGCGGAGCCGCCCGAACTCGATGACCGAGGAGGACCGAACCGGCAGGCGGCTCACCACGGCGAGGCCGAACGAACCGGGGGTTGCGGAGCCGTAGCGGTCCGACGAGGCGAGGGGCTCCTGCAGCGGGCGCTCGCTCTCGAGGTAGAGGGCGTGGTCGCCATCGATGAACGAGCGACGGCGGTGCCAGGTCTTCGATGCGTCGGGATGAGGCTCGGCCCGACGCCCTGAGGCCATCATCACCTCGTGCGCCGTGCCACCGATCGCCGCAGCGATCTCGGCGGCCATCCCCACACCGTCCTCGGGCGTCCAGGTCTCCTGGAGCAGCACAACATCGGCCCCGAGGTCCCTGACGGCGCTCACCGCGTCGAATGGACGCCCCCATGCGTCGACCCCACCGTGGAGGTTGTACGTCGCCACCGTGAACTGGGTCTCCATTGACCCGACGTTAGGGCCCCGCCCCCGGTGCTGTGGCAGGCTCACTACCGATGAGCGAGCAGCTGCGTGGCGATGTCTTCTTCGTTGACGTCTTCGTCGCCGACGACGCCCTCGGGAATCCTGCCGCCGCTGTCGTGAGCGCGGCTCGGCTCCCGGTGCTCACCATGGCGAAGCTGGCCGCTGCCTTCGGCCTCTCCGAGACCGCATTCGTCGTCCCGGAGCCACCGGGATTCTCGCTGCGCTGGTTCACGCCCACCCACGAGGTGCCGCTCTGCGGCCACGCCACCATCGCTGCGATCAAAGCACTCGAGACAGGTGCGCTCGTGGCGAGCCCCGCGTCGATCCGCTTCGAGACGGCGTCGGGGACGCTTCACGCAAGCCTCCGAGACGGGAGCGCTGCGGTCCGACTTCCACGGTGGGAGACCACGGCCTTCACACCGCCGCCAGCGCTCGGGGCGATCTCCGCTCGCCGCTGCACCCAGGCGACGGTCCTCGAGTTCTCGACACCCGATGCCATCGTCGGCTTGGAGCTCGAGCCCCAGAGCATCCTGGACCTTGAGACCGATCTCGTCATCGCAATGGCTGCGGGTGGGGTCGACGCCGACGTGACGTTGCGGGTGTTCGCTCCGCGGATCGGGATCGGCGAAGATCCGGTCACGGGATCCGCACAGTGTGTAGTCGCCCCGCTCATCGGGGCGCGGTTGGGAAGGGCTGCGATCCGCGCCCACCAGGTCTCGGCGCGAGGAGGGCGCCTGACGGCGATCGTCGAGGACGCAGGCGTCGTCATCAGCGGGGCGACCCGTCTCGTCCGGCGCGAGGTCCTGGTGGATGATGGAGGCGGTGGGTGACGTGATCGGCGAGAGGAGCGACGTTCTTCAGGGTCCGAAGATGGCCCGTCTGCTGAGCGAGGTGCGATGACCGACGCCCGGCTCGGCGAGGTCCTCTCGGGAGTCGATTCGATCGTCCCGGTGGACGATCGGGAGGCCGTGTCGATCGCCCGCCTCCGAATCGAGGTCGCCCGCCTGCGCCGTCCCTTCGATGAGCACGCTGATGACGTCCACCTGACAGCGTCGGCCTTCGTCCTGGGGACCCGGGGGACCGTCCTGCACAAGCACCGTAGGCTCGGGATCTGGGTCCAGCCCGGCGGCCACGTCGATGAGGGCGAATCGGCCCCTCAGGCCGCACTTCGGGAGGCCACCGAGGAGACGGGGCTGAGCCTCTGCCATCCTCCTGAAGGGCCGACCCTGCTCAACGTCGACGTGCACCCTGGACCGAAGGGGCACACCCACCTCGACCTCCGCTACGTCCTGCTCGGGTCCGACTCGGACCCCGACCCTCCGCCGGGGGAGAGCCAGGAGGTCCGGTGGTGTTCGTTCCCCGAGGCCGATGCTCTGGCGGAGCCGACACTGCGGGCTGCCCTGAGACGGCTTGAGGAGACCTGGGAGATCCATGAGGTCTCCTGGCGTGCCATCGTGGAGGAGATGACGATCACCGAGCCAGGTACGCGATGAGCAGCCCCTTCGATGAGCTGATAGCTCTCGCCGACCTCGACATCGAGATCTTGACCTTGGAGCGGAGCCGGGCGTCGCTGCCGGCGAGGGTCGCGCTCGAGGCCCTGGCGGAAACCCTCGGAGAGCTCGAACGGGCCGCCGAGCTTCTGGATGCCGAGCGTCTTCCGCTGGCTCGCTCGCTGATCGAGCTCGAGGAGGATGTGGCCCATCTGGCCACACGAAAGGCGCAGATCGATGAACGCCTCTCGACGGCGACAGGTGCCGGCCGAGATCTTGAGGCCATGGACGCCGAGGCTCGCCACCTCGCCGAGCGGACCCGACAGCTCGAAGATGCCGAGCTGGAGCTGATGGAGGCGCTCGAACCCATCGAGGTCCGCCTCGCCGCCCTCGGGGACGAGCGCCAGCCCATCGACGTCGAGAGCGAACGTCTGGTCGCTGAGCTGGCGGACGAGGAGCGAGCCCTTGATGAGAAGCTGGCCTCTCGTCGTCACGATCGCTCCTCGGTTTCCGCGACGATCGACGGTGCTCTCCTTGCCCGCTACGAGAAGCTCGGAGCGGGCGTCGGGGGAGTCGGAGCGGCCAGGATGCTCCACGGTCGCTGCGGCGGCTGCCATCTCGAACTCTCCGCGGGCGAGTTGGACCGCCTCAACCATCTGCCGGCCGACCAGATCGCCACCTGCGATCAGTGCGATCGCATCCTCGTGCGACCTGTCCAGCTCGACGGCTGACGCGTGCTCGTTCTCGTCCGCCACGGAGAGTCCACGCTCAATGCACGTGGATGCCTGGTGGGACGCCTCGATCCCGCCTTGACTGAGCTCGGTGAGCTCCAGGCGATCGCCGCCGGACGTCGGATCGGCGACGTCCACGAACTTCGGGCCAGCCCGCTCATCCGAGCCCGGCGGACGGCCGACCTGCTTGGGCTCGAAGCACCGGTGCTCGTCGACGAGCGATTCATCGAGCTCGACTACGGCGAGCTCGATGGGACCCCCCACGCCGATGTCGATCGCTCCCTGTGGGAGCAGTGGCTGAGCGACGTCGACTTCTCGCCGCCCGGCGGAGAGTCGCTCTCCGCCCTCGGTCGCCGTGTCGAGGCAGCGATGGCCGAGCTCTTCGAGACTCCAGGAGCGGGTGCCCGAGTCGCTGGCTCCGACGTCGTGATCGTGAGCCATGTCTCGCCGATCAAAGCGGCGGTCGCATGGGCTCTCGGGGTCGACCACCTCACGGCGTGGCGGATGCGCCTGAGCAACGGCTCGGTGACCCGGATCGCCATGGGCCCCCATGGCCCGCAGCTGCTCTCGTTCAATGAGACCCCGCCGCCCGCGCGCTCCTGAGCCCAGAGCTCCCTCTTGTGCGGTGGCTCGGCCGCCATGGCTCGGCCATGCTGTAGTGATGGAGAACAGCGTGGAGTGGCGAGTCGACGACCCGGCGGCCGAGCCGATGAACCGCCGAGAGATCGTCATGAAGGTCTACGACGCTGGTGAGTCCCTCGAGGTGGTCGGCCGCCTGACCGACTTCCGGCACGGCCAGACGCACCTCGGTGAACGTGGCGTGCTCCACGACATGGAGCTGCGGATCCGGGTCGACCCATCGACCTCGATCATCACGGACGCATACGCCAAGATGCATCGGTTCCCCCACACCGAGTGCCCGAACATCGAACCGGCCTTCCAAGCCCTCGTCGGCCTCTCGGTGATACGCGGCTACACCCGAGCGGTGCAGGATCGCCTTGGGAGGGCGGCGGGCTGCAGTCACCTCGAGTTCCTCGCCCGGGCGATGGGTCCGACGTACATCCAGGGGCTGGCCTCGAAGGCGTCCAAGGGCCTACCGGCCGCAGAAGGCGGGGCTGCGGTGATCGAGAGCGGGTTCATGACCAACTCGTGCCACATCTGGGTGGATGGCGGACCTGCCCCGACCAAGCTCAAGCTCGGATGGCGACCGGGTGGCGTGTTCCCCGCGCCGTCGGTGGAGGAGATCCGCTCACAGATGGAGAAGAGGGACCGCTGAGCTCTCCGTGTGCTTCAGGCCGCCCGCCCGGAGCCGAAGCTCACGGGCGGGCGACTGAAGCACCTGGCCCCCCTGCCATTGAAGAGCACCCTATGGTGCCGTGCATGATCGGTGCAAGACGACAGGGAAAGTTCTCAGGATTCTTCAAACACCCATGAGGGACCGAAGGAGAGGACGACGAGCATGAAGCACCGCCACTTGGGGGATCAGGGCCTCGAGGTCTCGATGATGGGACTCGGCTGCATGGGCATGAGCGACTTCTACTCTGGCCGAGACGAGACCGAGGCGGTCGCCACGATCCACGCCGCGCTGGACGCCGGGGTCACGTTTCTCGACACCGCCGACATGTACGGACCCTTCACCAACGAGCGCCTCGTCGGGGGAGCGGTGGCCGGTCGCCGCGACGAGGTGGTCCTTGCTACGAAGTTTGGGAACCAGCGTGACGAGACCGGAGCATTCTTGGGGGTGAACGGCCGACCCGAGTACGTGCTGGCGTGCTGCGACGCCTCCCTCCAGCGCCTCGGGGTCGACATGATCGACCTCTACTACCAGCACCGCGTCGACCGCTCGGTGCCGATCGAAGAGACGGTCGGAGCCATGGCCAGCCTCGTCGAGGCGGGAAAGGTCCGCTTCCTGGGGATGTCCGAGGCATCGGCGGGAACCCTGGAGCGGGCGGTGGCCGTGCACCCGATCAGCGCGCTGCAGACCGAGTACTCGCTCTTCTCTCGTGATCCCGAGGGAGGCCTCCTCGATGCGTGCCGGCGCCTGAACGTGGGCTTCGTCCCCTACAGCCCCCTGGGTCGGGGGATCCTGACCGGATTGGTGACCCGAGCGACCCTCGCCGAGGATGACGTCCGACGTGGAGCTCCGCGCTTCAGCGAGGAGAACATCGAGGCAAACCTCGCGCTCGTCGCGGCTCTGACCAGACTCGGGGAGGCTCGGGGGGTGACGTCCGCCCAGATGGCTCTGGCCTGGGTCCTCGCCCAGGGCGAGGACATCGTGCCGATCCCAGGGACGAAGCGACGGACCCACCTGGCGGAGAACCTGGAGGCGACCTCCATCGTCCTGAGCGCAGACGAGCTCGTGCAGATAGACGCGGCACTGCCCCGTGGCGCAGCCAAGGGCAGGCGCTACGCCGACGCCCAGATGTCCTCATTGGATCTCTGAGTCAGAGAGCGAGCTCGTGGCGCTGGGTCGCGCTGAGCTCGACCAGGACGCCGTCCTCGAGCCAGTAGACCCGATCGAACTGGTCAACCTCCTCGACGTCGTGGGTCAGCAGGATCACACCGGCATCCTTCGAGGCGCGCAGGCAGTTGGCCAGCACGGCACGGCCCTGCACGGGATCGAGCCCCGCAGTGGGCTCGTCGAGCAGGAGCAGGTCAGGCTTGCGCAGCAGGACCCGGGCGAGGGCGACGCGGCGCTGCTGGCCGCCGGAGAGCGAGGTTCCCCGCTCGGCCAACGGCTGGTTGAGGCCCTTGGCGAGCAGGTCCTCGAGATCACAGAGCCGCAGCACGTCGCGGAGCATCTCATCATCGGTCGCCGGGTTCCCCAGTCGGAGGGTGTCCGCCAGGGTCCCGCCGAAGAGCGTGGGGCTCTGGTCGAGGAGCGCGACGTGCCGGCGGACCTCATCGCTGTGCATCGCTCCGATCGGCAGCCCCCCGACCTCGATGGATCCCTCGGTGGGGTCCAGGAACCGCATGATGAGCGTGCAGATCGTCGACTTGCCTGATCCACTCGCTCCGAGGATGGCGACACGCTCGCCTGGCGCCACGGCGAGCGAGACGTCCTTGAGCACCAGTGGGCCGCCGACGACCGCCGGAGAGGCGATGTCGTCCAACATGAGGACCGGGGCTCCCTCGGGCCACGGGAGGGGGGATGTCGGCTCGTGGAAGGCCACAGGGGCGTCGGAGAGCTCGTCGAGGCGTCGGGCAGACGAGGCGACCTCCGGAGCGCGCACGGCGGCGAGGACGAGGCCGAGGAGTGGCTCGACGGCGGCGACCGTGGCGAGTGCGACCGCAGCAGCCTCGGCAGCCGAGATGACGTGACGATGAGCGGCGTCGGCGGCGAGAAGCGCCACGGCGATCACGGTGAGGCCACCGATGAGCCCTTCGGCGGCGATCCCCACGCCGCGCACCTGACCGCTCCTCGCTGCCAGGCGGGCACGTCGTGACTCTGCGTCATTGATGTCCTTGACGACGTCGTCAGCGGCCCCGGCCATCGTCAGCTCGGCAAGTCCGTCGAAGAGATCGACCGTCCTGGCACTGCCCAGCCCCCGCCAGTAGGCGGTGTCGTCCACGGAGGCCGAGGACCGTCGAGCGATCAGGGCGGCGAGGGCGAGGCCAACCAGGACACCGACGCCAAGGGCGACACCGGCGAGCGGCAGGACGATGCCGATGAGGAGGGCGCCGAGAAGGCCGGTGACCACCGCCATGAAGACCGGGAGCGCTATCCGCACGTAGAGGTCTTCGAGGGCATCGACGTCCTCGATGGAGCGGTCGAGCAGCTCGCCGCTGGCCAACGGCGAGAGGCTTCCCGGCAGCCGGACGGAGATCACGTCGTAGAGCCAGGTCCGCCATCGGACCATCGAGCCGAGCGCCACCCGGTGGGTGATGAGCCGCTCCTCGAAGCGCAGCGGCGCGCGGAGGAAGGCCACGATCTCGATGATGACGAGCAGCACACCGAGGGCGGCGAGACCACCACCTTCGGCTGCCTTTCCGATGAGGAGCCCAGAGCCCCCGAGGAGGGCGATCGACGAGGCGGCGGCCAGCACCGAGATGCCCACCGCCCTGAGAAGCCGAGCCCGTGGTGGGCGACTTCGGGCGAGCCAGACTCCGAGGGCTCTCATCGTCACGATGGTGAGCCTCCGGTGGGGAGGGTGAGGTGCGTGGCGTCGAGGCCCAGCAGCCCCGGGCGGTGGGTGACCTCGACGACCGAGCGTGCCGCCAGCCAGGGCCCCAAGCGATGGCGGAGCTCATGGATGGTCGCCTGATCGAGATGAGCGGTCGGCTCATCGAGAAGGACGAGGGTCCTGTCCTGGAGGATCACGCGAGCGAGGCCAAGCCGTTGGCGCTCGCCTGCGCTCAGGGATCGCCCGGCCTCGTCGAGTCGTCGGTCCAGGCCGCCGTGCACATCCGCCGCCAGATCGGCGAGCCCGACCAGCTCGAGGGTCTCGACCAGGCGAGCGTCATCGACGGCGGCGCCGAGGGTGAGGTTCGCCCGGAGTGAATCGGCGAAGACGTGGGGCACTTGGGGCACCAGGCTGATCATCCGCCGGGCGTCCGTCCAATCCAGGACTGCTCCGTCGACCCCCCCGAGTTCGATCGTGCCGCCGGCGGGCTGGACGAATCCGCTCAGCACGGCGAGGAGCGTCGACTTCCCGCATCCGGAAGGCCCTTGGACCACAAGGTGCTCACCGGGCTCCACGACGAAGGTGAGGTCCGAGATGACAGGCGCGCCGTCGGCGTAGGAGACGGAGAGATCCTGGGCGTGAAGCGGAGCTGGGTTTGTGGCTCGTGTGGTCGCCCTGCCCCCAGACGGCATCGAGGCGTCGATGGCGGCGAAGACCGACACCGCTGCGGAGCGACCTTCGGTGCTGGCATGGAACTCGGCCCCGGCCCTTCGGAGGGGCAAGAAGACCTCAGGGGTGATGAGGATCACTGCCAACGCCGTGCCGACGGTCATCGATCCGTGGAGGAGCCGGAGGCCCGCCAGCATGGCGACGAGGCCCACGCCGACGCCGGCGAGGAACTCCAAGACAGCCGACGACGCCATCGCAGCGCGCAGGGTGGCGCTGACGCTCTGGCTCACTGCCTCATTGGCTGCGATCACCTCCTGGCGTCCCCGATCGACCCGCCCGAGCGACCGCAGGGTGGGGATGCCGCGAAGGAGCTCGAGGAATCGACCTGACATCGAAGAGAGCCGGCGCCACTGCCGCTCGCTCTCCGACGCGGCGTGCCGGCCCAGCCGGATCATGGCGAAGGGGACGACGGCAACCAGGAGCAGGGCTATCGCCACCGAGGGCCAGTCGAGAACAGCGAGGACGACGAGAGCCAGCGGTGGGGCGAGGGCGGCGACGACGGCGGCAGGGAGATAGCGGCTGAAGTAGGGCTCGAGCGAGCGCAACCCACGGGTTGCGGACAAGGTGAGCGCACCAGTGCGCTCGTGGGCCGCTCCGATCGGGCCTCGAGCCACGACGGCATCGAGCAGGGTCCGGCGGAGCTCGGAAGTGACGGCGACACCAGCTCGCGAGGCCACGGACTCCCCGAGGCCCCCGGCCACGGACCGAGCCGTCAGGGCGGCGAGGAGCCCGACGACGGTCGCGGTGGGGAAAGGTCCGGGGTGCGATGACATCGCCCAGTCGAGGAGGCGCGCCAGGAGGAGCATCTGGGCGATCACGGTCACGGTGGTGACGACACCGATGGCGACGCTGGTGATCAGGGCCCGGCGGGCCGTCGCCAGCTGTCCGAAGAGCCGTCTGTCGATCGAGCTCGTGGTCCCTTCGCCCGTCGGGGATGCGTCGACGACGGAGGGAGGCACCCCCTGACGTTAGCGACCCGCTAGCTGTCGGCGGAACTCACAGGATGCCAGTGATGTCGTCGACGTGGGGGAGCAGGCGAGCGGGCCCGGCCAGCCACTCTCGAAGCGCCCGCGTGGCCAGGACGTCATCCTCGTTGTAGGCCAAGAGCCGAGCACGAGCGGAATCGGGTGTCGGCCCTCGAGCCTCTTCGTACCAACCGATGGAGGCCTCGCCACTCGGATCCTCGTCGCGCCACTCGAAACCTGCGTAGTGAGCCAGCGCCTTGAGACCCAGCGGACCTTCGGTGACCAGCTGGTCCTTGGCCAGCTGGTGCAGGTCCACCCACTCCTCGCTGGCGAAGAACCGCTCAAGCTCGCGGGTCGTCGGCAGATCAGTTCCGCCGCCTGCCACCGCTCGTCGCATCTGGCCTTCCTCGGCAGCTCGCCAGAAGCAGTAGGCGCGGAACGACTTGCCCTGAGCCCGAACGGCGGCCCTCAGCTCCATCAGCCACGCCCAGAAGTCGGCGAAGACGGCGGTCTCTGCATCATCGGTCAGCTCTCCGAAGGTGACGAACGGGCGGTAGCCCTCTTCGACACCAGGCACGGATGTCAGGGTGGTGACGTAAGCACCCCAGAGGTAGGTGGCGTGGCCGTAGCTCTCCATGTCGACGTCGACCTCGACATCGGCCCGATCGGCGATGAGCGAGTCCGCATCGACCTGGCGCAGGACGCCGCCACCAAGATGAGCGCGCGCTCTTCTGATCAGTCGACCCAGGTCTCGGATCTGCGAGGAGACCTGGCGGGCGGTCTCGTCGCAGGACAGCAGATCGGCAACGGTGTCGAGCCCGGCTGCCGCCAGGTACCTCCGCACTCCCATCCTCCGGCCGACCACGTCGGCGATCAAGCGGTCCGGTGGGGCTGCCTCCGCCACGGCGAGGACGTCTGCCAGTGGCATCGTCGTCTCGAACAGCCGCTCTCCGAGGTCAGCGAGCGTGAGATCGAGAGCAGCCACCGAGGCTCGCGTGGTCAATCCTGCGTCTCGCAGCTTGGACAGGGTCGAGGTGCTCGACCACCGCACGAGGCTGACGTCGTCGACGGATTCGAGCTCGTTGTGGCAGATGACCTCATAGGGGCAGCTGAGGCAGTCCTTGTGCCACCACGGATCGCGAGCGCGCTCGATCGAGGCATCGCTGTTTCGTGCGACCGAGGTCGAGGCAAGCTTGAGGCGATCGGAGAAGCGTGCGTCGTACTCGGCCAGTGGCGTCTTCT
Source organism: Acidimicrobiales bacterium (assembly GCA_017883125.1). Classification (GTDB taxonomy): domain Bacteria; phylum Actinomycetota; class Acidimicrobiia; order Acidimicrobiales; family RAAP-2; genus CAIUMH01. Next base: position 267 of record JADGOD010000239.1, on the reverse strand, counting down.
TGTGCCGAGGGTGCACCGCGTCGAGATCGATCCACCACAGTGTCGATGATCCGTCGATGATGCCGCCGAGGAGACCATCAGCCTGACCCGCAACCCCCATCGACTCGAGCATCCGGTAGTAGTGGGCAAGCTGGAGGGAGTCGTCGAACCAGATCGTGCCCTTCCGGAAACGCCGTCCCGTCACAGGGGCGGTGCTCTCGGGGAATGGGTGCGAGAGCGGGGAGGACTCCAAGGAGCCACCCCCGCTCGTCGAGAGGAGATGGAGCT
>JADGOD010000238.1 GCA_017883125.1 Acidimicrobiales bacterium | reverse complement strand
TGCGCCACCGCCAGAAGGATCAGGAGGGCAACCTCGCCACCCTGCGCATCGTCAAGTCGCCCACGGTCTGGGAGTTCGCCGACGGGCGCTCCGCGAGTGGCGCCCTCGAGTACCACGACCTCCTCATGGACGACAAGCCGATCGGGCTCGATGACTGAGGGCAGCAAGGACCTCCCCCGGTCTCGACGCCACCGCCGTTCAGACCTGGCTCCTCTCCGAGATCGATGGGCTCAGCGCTCCGCTCGAGTTCGCCCTCATCGCTGGGGGGCACTCGAACCTGACCTTCGCCGGCAGGGATCCAACGGGCCGTCGGTTCGTCGTGAGACGACCGCCACTCAGCTCGGGATCGGGCAGAGCACATGACATGGGCCGGGAGTTTCGCGTGCTCGAGGCCCTGGTGCTCACCACCGTGCCGGTCCCGGTCCCACTGGCGCTCTGCGAGGACGGATCGGTCAACGGCCAGCCCTTCTACGTCATGGAGCACGTTGACGGCGCCGTCGTCGACAATCCGAGCGAGGCCGATCGAGCGCTCCCGTCGCACGATCTGCGTCGGGTGGCAAGCGAACAGATCGTCGACGTGCTTGCCGACCTGCACCACGTCGACATCGACGAGGTCGGGCTCGGGCAGGCGGGGCGGCGTGAGGACTTCCTCGAACGCCAGCTCAAGCGGATGCATGGGGTCTGGGAGCAGACGAAGACCCGTGAGCTTCCGCTCGTCGATGCCATCCACGTCCGACTGGCAGCCGGCGTGCCGCCACAGCGTCACACGGGAATCGTCCACTCCGACTATCGGTTTGGCAACGTCCTGATCGACGGCAGAGGACACCTGACCGCCGTGCTCGACTGGGAGCTATGGGCGCTCGGCGACGTCCTCTCTGACGTCGGCTTCCTCCTCAACAACTGGTACGAGCCTGATGATCAGGATCCGCAGATCTGGATGGAGGTACCGCCCACCATGGCCCCGGGATTCCTGACGCGCGAGGAGGTGGCCCAGCGCTATGCCGATCGCACCGGGTTCGACCTCGCCGACATCGAGTTCTATCGGGCGTTCCAGTACTGGAAGGTGGCGATCCTGGCGGAGGGCGTCAAGCGCCGCTATGACACCGGCGTGATGGCGATGGATGACGTCGACTTCGCGCACCTTGCTCGTCGGGTGGTCGATCTGGCCGACCTGGCCGACGAGCACCTGCGGCTCGCGCGATAGGGGCGGAGGTCGGTTGGGGGACGACTGTCCTCGCCGCCGTCGTGGCCGGTGATCGCCGCCGCCAGCCCGGCGCCGCCCGTGCCCAGCACCACGATGTCGGCCACCGCATCGCTCATAGAGAGGTCCCTCGTCACCGCGGGGGGAACAGCGGTATCACCGTCTCGGCACCCCAAGCCAGGTGCTCGAGGTGCTCGGTCATCGAGCTGGCGAGGCCACCGGGGCGGGGGATGTGGGTCCAGGTGACGCCGAGCTCGTCGAGCCGGCCGATGCCGTCGATGACGGCCTGGCCGTTCGCGAAGTCGTCCCTCGGGCTATCGGGGTCGAGCAGGGAGTGGTCAGACTCGCGGACTCGCAGCGGCGCTGGTGGCATCACGATGTCGAAGTCATCGGCGACGGCGTCGAATCCGGGCATGGTTCGGAGCTCGGCAAGCCGTCCGGGGAGCTCATCGGGGGTGACCAGCCAGGGCATCCAGCCACGGCCGTGGCGTGCCGCGCGTCGCAGCGCTGGTGCGGAGTTCCCGCCGATCCAGATGCGCGGGAACTGGGCGGGCTTGGGCTCGAACTGCACGTCGTGGAAGCTGACGAACTCGCCCTCGGAGGCCGGCGCATCCTCGGTCCAGAGGACCCTCATCACTTCGAGGTACTCGTCAGCGATCCGGCCGCGTCGCTCGAACGGGATGCCGAGGGCGCGGAACTCGTGCTCGGCGTGACCGACGCCGAAGGTGAGCATCACGCGACCACCCGAGAGCAGATCGAGGGTGGCCACGGCCTTGGCCAACGCGAGCGGCTCATGGTAGGGGAGCACGATCACGCAGGAGTTCACCTTGAGGCGCGTGGTGGCGCCTGCGATGAAGGCCATCGCTGTGAAGGCGTGTGGCCAGTACGCGCCCATCGTTGGAGCCAACTCGTTGGGCATCACGATGTGCTCGGGCACGTTGATGGCGTCGTAGCCGAGCTCGTCGGCCGTCCGCGCGATCCGCTGGAAGTCGGTCGCGGTCAGCCGCGTCGTCCACTCCGGGGCGAATCCGGGCGGGTACCGGTTGAGACCGGGAAGCTCAGCGTGGAACCGCACGATCGTCAACCTACAGCGGCGTCCATGTTCGGACAATCAGCTCCGTCGAGGCCGGTGCGGGCGGTGAGTGCGGGAACGAAGCGTCCGCTCTCTTGTCGACGCCGGGTTGTCTCTGGAGCCAGTTCTGCAGCCCAGCCGGGAGGTCTGCCCGCCCACCCGCAACGCTCGGCAGCCAGAAACGCCCCTCGATGAGGGTATCGAGGGGAATCGGCAGGCAGCCACAGTCGTTTCGGGATTGAATGACACGCAAGGGGTCACAGGTTCACGTCCCGGACGGCCCACTCGAGGTGCTCCTTCGATGCTCGGTTCGAGTTCAACCGGCCACGTGGGTTCGCCGCGCTGTCCGGTGTCTCGCTGTTGGAGTCCTTGGGCCCGGTGAGGTCGCTCTTGATCGATTAGTTGAAGTCGAAGCCTCGCGAAACAAGGTTTCACCTTGTCTTCTCTGGAGGACTGACCCGGGGGGTGCGATGGCCGAAGCGATCGAGAGCAGGATGGCCTCCGATGAGACCCGGTCAGCGCTGCTCTCGGGGGAGTTGCTCAACTCGATCAGCACAGGCCTCACCTTCCAAGATGAGACTGGAGCGATCGTCGATTGCAATGAAGCCGCTTCGCAGCTTCTCGGACTCACCGTCGACCAGCTGCTCGGCCGGACCTCGACCGACCCGCAATGGGGGGCCGTCCACGCCGATGGCTCTCGATTCCCGGGTGAGGACCATCCCGCCATGGTCTCGCTTCGGACGGGGAAGCCCTGCAGAGGGGTCGTCATGGGCGTCGATAACCCAGGACGGCCACGACGATGGCTCCTCGTTGACACGTGGCCCGTCCTCGAGCCAGGGCGGGCCAAGGGGGTCATCAGTCTGTTCGATGACGAGACCCCCCGCCTGGTGAGAGAGCAGTCGTTTCGGATGCTTGCTGCCGTCAATCAGCTGGTCATCAACTCCACCACCGACGGCGAGTTCCTCCAGCAGGTCTCAGACCTGCTCGTCAAAGTCGGTGGCTTTGCACTCGCCGGCTTCATCGTCCAGAGCGACATCGACGAGCTGGGCGTCTCTGGCCTGCACATGGCCGGCTGCACGGACTACGTGAACGAGGACACGTTCAAACAGTTCGGCTCCACGGCAATCGAGTGCGGCCCCGTGGCTTCGGCGTACCGAACGATGGAGATGCAGGTGGTCAACGGCATCGCCGAAGCTCCTGCCTTTCAGCCGTGGCGCGACCGTGCCCTTGAGTTCGGGATCGAATCGGTCGTCGCCATCCCCATGATGTTGGCGGAGAAGAAGGCGGTGATGGCGGTCTGCGGGCATCACCCGTTTGCATTCGACGACGTGACGGTCGAGTCGCTCATCGAGATCGCGCGCCAGGCCGAGTTCGGAGCAGCACACGTCCGGTCGATGAGCCAGCTCGAGGTGGCGCTGGACGGCACCCTCTCCGCCTTGTCTCGGATGACCGAGACGCGCGACCCCTACACCGCTGGCCACCAGTCTCGTGTCGGACTCCTGAGCGAGTCCATTGCCAGGCACCTCGGACTCGATGCAGACCTCGTCAGGCTGATCCGACAGGCGGGAGATGTCCATGACATCGGGAAGATCGCAGTCCCCGCCGAGATCCTGACCCGACCGGGAAGATTGAGCGACGTCGAGCTCGAGCTCGTCAAGCAGCACCCCCACGTCGGCGCAGACATCCTGACCAAGGCGACGTTGCCGTGGCCGGTGGCGGACGTCGCCTTGCAGCACCATGAGCGGATGGATGGATCCGGCTATCCCAACGGGCTTGTGGGCGATCAGATCATCCTGCCCGCTCGAATCGTCGCCGTGGCAGACGTCATAGAAGCGATGACCGCGCACCGTCCCTATCGCCCCGCCCGCGGGATAGAGAGGGCTCTGGCCCAGGTGAAGGCCGGGTCGGGGAGTCTCTTCGACGTCGATGTGGTCGACGCGTGCGTGGCCGTCATCGAGGCCGGCTTCGCGTTCGGGCTGAACTGGTGAGCGGCCCGGGCCGTGCGGCTGATCGTCGCTGGAATCGGCACCTTGTCGGCAGGTCGGGCGCGGAGGCATGTCGCCATCGGGCATCCCGAGCAGCAGATGGGTCCTGGATCTAGAGTTTGGTCATGAGGTCGGGATTTGCCGTCATCGCCGCGAGCGATGTGTCGAGGTACTCGGAATCCGCGCCTCAGGGCGCCTGCTGCTCGTTGCAGGTTCGACGAGCCACGAAGCAGGATGCCTCCCTTGGAGAGCGCACCAGTGGGGGTTGATCGCCGAGCTCGCTATCAGGAGTTCCTGATGGATCCGAGCAAGACCGCCGCGATCTTCCCGCTGGCCGGTGCCTTGGCGGTGCTCGCGACACTCCCCGGTGGGAACTGGTCTGACCGCTCTCTCACCATGCTCACCGCTCTTTGCGTCCTTGCCGTGATCGCATCAACCATGCGGT
>JADGOD010000237.1 GCA_017883125.1 Acidimicrobiales bacterium | reverse complement strand
CTCCTGGATCGGCTTCAAGTGCGTGACCGACCTCATCGAGTCCGGCGCGTCGGTCTCGGTGGACCCTGAGCGGATCTCGCTCGTCCTGCCCGAGGTGGCGATGCCCGAGACGGGCTTGAACTTCCGGCGGGGCATCGGTGGCCTCATCGCCGAGGAGCTGGCCTACGAGTACCGGCTGCCCGCCGCCGAGGCCTTCGTCCGGGCGAACGGCCTCAACAGGACGGTCATCGGCGGCGCTCGTCGTCACAAGCTCGGCATCGTCACCACGGGCATCGCCTACCTGGCGGTGCGCGCCGCGCTCGACGCGCTCGGGATCGACGAGGCTCGCGCTGAGCAGCTCGGACTCGCCGTCTTCAAGGTGGCGATGCCCTGGCCGCTCGAGCCCGTGGGCATCTCCGAGTTCGCCGAGAGCTGCGACGAGGTCCTCGTCATCGAGGAGAAGCGCCCGATCATCGAGGAACAGCTCGGACGGATCCTCGTGAACCACCCGAACGCTCCGCTGCTGGTCGGCAAGGTCGACGAGCAGGGTGCTCCCCTGGTGCCGAAGTGGGGCGAGCTGCTCCCCGGCGGCGTGGCCCAGAACATCGCGGACCGGCTGACCAAGCGCGTCGACGCGCCGGACCTGGCCGAGCGTGCTCGTCCCCGCACCTCGCTGACCGTGCAGGCGGCCGATCCGGGGACCAGCCTGAACCGGCGTCCGTCCTTCTGCTCCGGCTGCCCGCACAACCTCTCGACCCGCCTGCCCGAGGGCAGCGTCGCCTTCGGCGGCATCGGCTGCCACGGGATGGCCTCGTCGATGCCCGACCGCCCGACGCTGGCGGTCACCCAGATGGGTGGCGAGGGCGCGGGCTGGATCGGCATCGCCCCCTTCGTCGAGATGCCGCACCTCTTCCAGAACCTCGGTGACGGCACCTACTTCCACTCGGGGCTCCTCGCGATCCGCGCCGCGGTGGCCTCAGGGGTGAACATCACCTACAAGATCCTGGCCAACGGCGCCATCGCCATGACCGGCGGCCAGGAGATCCAGGGCGAGGTGAGCGCCCCGCAGATCGCACGGCAGGTGGCGGCCGAGGGAGCGGCGAAGGTCGTCGTGATCTCGGACAACCCGAAGCAATGGAGGAGCCACTCGCTCCCCGACGGGATCACGGTGCACGACCGGTCCGAGCTCGACAAGATCCAGCGCGAGCTGCGCGAGATCCCGGGCACCACGGTGATCGTCTACGAGCAGGAGTGCGCGGCCGAGAAGCGCCGGAAGCGCAGGCGGGGCACGTACCCCAAGCCGGACAAGCGGGTTGTCATCAACGAGCGCGTCTGCGAGGGCTGCGGCGACTGCAGCGTGCAGTCGAACTGCATCTCGGTCGAGCCCGTCGAGACCGCGTTCGGTCGCAAGCGCCGGATCAACCAGTCCTCCTGCAACGTCGACTACTCGTGCCTCCTGGGCTACTGCCCGAGCTTCGTCACCGTGTACGGCGCCACGCTTCGCAGCTCTGCGAGCGCACTCCCGCCGCTGCCCACCGATGGGCTCAACGCACTTCCCACACCGGCCGTCGCCAGCTCGGCGACGCCCTACAGCGTGCTGGTGGCCGGCATCGGCGGCACCGGGATCGTGACCATCGGCGCGCTGCTCGGCATGGCCGCCCACCTCGAGGGCAAGGGCGTCACCGTGCTCGACGTCGCTGGCCTGGCCCAGAAGAACGGGCCGGTCACCAGCCACGTGCGCGTCTTCGACCAGGTCGACGAGGTGCACGCCACCCGCATCGAGGCCGGTGGCGCGGACGTCATGGTCGCCGCCGACATCGTCGTGGCTTCGGGCCAGGACTGCAAGAGCAAGGTCGCGCCGGATCGGACGGCGCTGGTGGTGAACAACCATGTGGCGCCCACAGCCGACTTCGCTCGGAACCCCGACCTGGATCTCACCTCGATGCGGATGCAGAGGTCCCTCGAGCGGGCCGCCGGCGGAGAAGGCAACTTCCTCCCCGCCACCGAGCTCGCCGAGGCCCTGATGGGCGACTCGATCTACACCAACATCCTGCTGCTCGGCTACGCATCCCAGATGGGGACCCTACCCGTGAGCCTCGAGGCGATCGAGCGGGCCATCGAGCTCAACGGCGTGTTCGTGGAGGCCAACCTGAGCGGCTTCGCCTGGGGCCGACTCGCTGCAGCCGACCTCGACGCCGTGCGGGCGATCGCCGAGGCCGAGGTCCACGACGTGCTCTCCGAGCCGGTGGCCGAGGAGACGCTCGACGAGCTCATCGCTGGCCGGGTGGCCGAGCTGACCGCCTACCAGAACGCCGCGTACGCTCAGCGGTACGCGACGCTCGTCGAGAAGGTGCGTGGCGTGGAGGCCGAGCGGATGCCGGGCAGCGAAGAGCTGGTCAAGGCAGTGGCTCGCTACCTCTACAAGCTCATGGCCTACAAGGACGAGTACGAGGTGGCGCGCCTGATGGGCGATCCTGACTTCTGGCGTGGCCTCGAGGAGCAGTTCGAGGGCAACGTGAAGGTCGAGTTCAACCTCGCGCCGCAGATCTTCAACCGGCGCGATCCTGATACCGGGCGGGCGAAGAAGCGCACCTACGGCCCGTGGATGCGCAGAGGCTTCGTGCTGCTCTCCAAGGGCAAGCGCGTCCGCGGCACGTCCCTCGACTTCTTCGGCCGCACCGCGCACCGCCGTGAGGAGCGTGCGCTCATCGGCCAGTACGAGGCGACGATCGACGAGCTGCTCGGGGCCCTCGGCCCCGAGAACCACGAGATCGCGGTGGAGATCGCGAGCATCCCGGAGCACATCCGGGGCTACGACCTGGTGAAGGACGCGCAGCTCCACGAGGCTCGTGAGCACGAGAAGGAGCTCATGGCGAAGTTCAGGGAGGCATCGAACGCATGACGACGATGGAAGAGGCAGAGAAGCTGCTCCGACCCGGCCGCATGCTGATCGGCGACGAGTGGATCGAGAAGGGCAGCGGCGGGGAGTACGTCCACATCAACCCCAGCACCGGTCAGCCCCACCCACCGATCCCACTCGGCGGGGCCGAGGAGGTCGACCGCGCCGTGAAGGCGGCGCGCGCTGCGCAGCCCGCGTGGCGGGGGATGCCGGCCGACGCCCGACGCGACGCGCTGCTGCGCCTGGCAGCGCTGATGCGTGAGAACGCAGACGAGCTAGCCACCTTGAACGCACTCGACACCGGCTCGCCCAAGAAGAACGGGCTCGGCGCCGTGCTGTCCGGGGCCGAGCACTTCACCTACTTCGCGGGCTGGGTCGACAAGGTGGGCGGCGAGGTGATCCCCACGTGGCCGGCACCGGCACTCGACTACACGATCATGGAGCCCTACGGCGTGGTGGGCGTGATCATCCCCTGGAACGCCGTCATGCACAACATCGGCCAGGTGATCGGCGCTGCGCTGGCGGCGGGCAACTGCCTGCTGTTCAAGCCACCGGAGCTGGCGCCCTTCACGGCGCTGCGCTTCGGCGAGCTGGTGCTCGAGGCCGGGATCCCGCCGGGCGTGGTCAACATCGTCCCCGGCGGCCCGGAGGGCGGCAAGGCACTCGTCGCGCACCCGGGCATCGACAAGATCCACTTCATCGGCAGCGGGGCCACGGCACGCCAGATCATGGCGTCGGCAGCGGAGACGCTCAAGCCCCTCACCTTCGAGCTCGGCGGCAAGTCGGCGAACATCATCTTCGCCGACGCCGACCTCCAGATGGCAGCGATCTACTCGGCGTTCCTGCCCATGGCCAACGCCGGCCAGGGTTGTCTGCTGCCCACGCGCCTGCTGGTTGAAGACAGCGTCTATGACCAGGTGGTCGAGATGGTGATCGGGATCACCAAGTCGATGGTCCTCGGAGAGCCCTTCGCGGAGGAGACCGCCATCGGACCGGTGATCAACGCCCAGGCGGCCGAGCGGATCCTCGGCATGATCGATCAGGCCAAGGCCGAGGGCTCGGGTCGCCTCGTCACCGGCGGCAAGCGGCTCGGGGGCGAGCTCGCCAATGGCTACTTCATCGAGCCCACGGTCTTCGTCGATGTGGACAACTCGAGCTACATCGCCCAGCACGAGGTCTTCGGGCCGGTGCTGGCGGTGATCCGCTTCAAGGACGAGGCCGAGGCCGTCGCTCTGGCCAACGACACCCAGTTCGGCCTCGCCGCCTACCTGCACACCAACGACCTGAAGCGGGCGCACCGCGTCGTCGCCCAGCTCGAGGCCGGCATGGTGAACGTGAACGGCTTCACCGGGATCTTCCCCGGCGCGCCGTTCGGCGGTGTGAAGCAGAGCGGCTTCGGGAGGATGGGTGGCCGCCACGGCCTCGAGGACTTCATGCGACCCAAGAACGTCTACATCCCGCTCACCTGAGGAACGAGAGACCGATGATCGAGTACAACCCCTACGCCCTGGACATCCAGCACAACCCCTTCCCCTGCTGGAAGCAGCTGCGAGATGGGGCGCCGGTCTACTTCAACCCGGAGTTCAACTTCTACGCACTCAGCCGCTATGAGGACGTGATGGCAGCGGCGCTGGATCCGACGACCTTCATCTCGGGGGAGGGGGTCACGTTCGACGGATCTGATCGCGGGATCCCCTTCCTGATCAACATCGATGATCCGGAGCACGGCTGGTATCGCAAGCTGCTCTCGCGGGTCTTCACCCCGAAGCGGGTGGCCGAGCTGGAGCCCTTCGTCCGCGAGATCGCCACGCACTACCTCGAAGCTGCTCGCGGGAGGGAGCCCTTCGACCTGGTGCAGGACTTCTCGCTGCGTCTGCCGCTGGACGTCATCGGGGAGCTGATCGGGCTCCCGGTGGAGCTGCGCGGGACGATCCACGACCTAGCGATGCGAGCCAGCGCTCGTGATCCGGATCCGGCCAAGGCTGGTCGGCCCGACGAGGATGCCATCCAGGCCGTCAGGGAGACGATGGGCGTGTTCCACGAGCTCGTGGTCGACCGGCGCAAGCACCCTCGCGACGATGTCATCACAACGCTCATCAACGCCGAGGTCGTCGACGACGAGGGCGTGACCCACAGGCTGAGCGACGAGCTCATCACCGCACAGTTCCTGCTGCTCGCCAATGCGGGTCATGAGACGGTGACCAACCTCATCGGCAACGGCGCGGTCGCGCTGTGGTGGTACCCCGATCAGCGGGCCGAGCTGGTGGAGGACCCGAGCCTCATCCCGGGCGCAGTCGAAGAGATGCTGCGCTGGGACAACCCCGCGCCGCTCATGGGCCGCTGGGCCACGCGCGACGTGGAGCTCCACGGCACCACGATCCCCGCGGACTCTCGCGTCATGCTCATCATGAGCTCTGCGAACCACGACGAGCGCCAGTACGAGGACCCAGAGCTCTTCGACATCCATCGGGTACCCGCACGACCGCTGGTCTTCGGCTTCGGGCTCCACCTCTGCCTAGGGGCCTCGTTGGCGCGACTCGAGGCACGCGTGGCCTTCGAAGAGCTGCTGGCCCGGTTCCCCAACTACGAGATCGACGAGG
>JADGOD010000236.1 GCA_017883125.1 Acidimicrobiales bacterium | reverse complement strand
GACCCGGCTGTCCTTGAAGTTGTACGTCCGGATCTTCTCGGAGCGTCCGCCGCCGCCGACTTGTGAGCGACGGAGGTCGCTGGCCTCGGCAGCATGGGCGTCCTGCGCTGCCTTGAGGAGCCGTGAGCGCAGTACCACCATGGCCTTAGCTCGGTTCTGGATCTGGCTCTTCTCGTCCTGCATCGCCACCACGATCCCGGTCGGAACGTGCGTGATGCGGACCGCGGAGTCGGTGGTGTTCACGCTCTGGCCGCCCGGCCCACTCGAGCGATAGACGTCGACCTTGAGATCGTTCGCATCGATCTGGACGTCGACCTCTTCTGCCTCGGGCAGGACGGTCACCGTGGCCGACGAGGTGTGGATGCGACCCTTGGCCTCGGTGGCAGGAACCCTCTGGACGCGGTGGACGCCGCCCTCGTGCTCCAAGCGGCTCCAGGCGTCCTTGCCCTTGACAGAGAAGATGACCTCATCGAGGCCGTCTCGCTCCGAGGCTCGCTCTTCGAGCACCTTGAGCTTCCAGCCGCGACGCTGGGCATAGCGGACGTACATGTCGTAGAGGTCCCGGGCGAAGAGATTGGCCTCCTCGCCGCCCTCGGCCCCTCGGATCTCGACGATGACGTTCCGGCCGTCGTTGGGATCACGGGGCAAGAGCAGCGCCTGGAGCTCATCTTCGATCGTCGACGCCGAAGCCGTGGCACGCTCGAAATCGGACCGGAGCTCTTCTCGCTCGTCTCCGCTGGCCTCTTCGAGGAGCTCGGTCGCTGTCGAGGCGTCGTCTCGCGCCGCGCGCAGCCGACGATAGGCATCGACGACCTCGGAGAGCTCCTTGTGTCGTTGCGACAGCTCGCGCAGCAGCGTCGGGTTCGAAGAGACCTCCGGCGATGACAAGCGCGCCTCGATGTCGTTGAACTCGGCCTCGATGGCATCGAGACGCTCGTCAAGCACGGCACGAACCTCGTCGAGCCGACGAGGCGACAGACAAGATCAGGACTTGGCGCCCTTGGTCTTGCGGTCGCCGTAACGACGGTTGAACCGATCGACACGACCTCCGGAGTCCACGAGCTTCTGCTTTCCGGTGAAGAAAGGGTGGCACTCGTTGCACAGTTCGGAGCGCAGTTCAGCCTTGGTCGACTTGGTCGTGAACGTGTTGCCACACGAGCAGTGGACCGTTGCCTCGACGTAGTTGGGGTGGATGTCAGCCTTCATGAATTGCTCCTATTGAGTGCGGGTTGATAAGTCTAGGCGCGGTGCCGGGCCCGATCAGCCGCCGGGCTGGCCCTTGGCGATCTCGGCGAGGAATTCGTCGTTCGACTTCGTGGTCTTGATCTTGTCCATGAGCAGCTCAAGACCGGCAGCGGCAGAGCCTTCTGAGGCAAGGGCGTTGAGCACCCGACGGAGCTTCCAGACCTGCTGGAGCTGGCCTCGCTCGAAGAGGAGCTCCTCGTGGCGAGTCGAGCTGGCATTGACGTCGATGGACGGGTAGAGCCGGCGCTCCGCCAGACGGCGGTCGAGACGGAGCTCCATGTTGCCGGTCCCCTTGAACTCCTCGAAGATGACTTCGTCCATCTTCGATCCGGTCTCCACCAGTGCGGTCGCCAGGATGGTCAGCGATCCACCCTCTTCGATGTTCCGTGCCGCTCCGAAGAACTTCTTCGGCGGGTAGAGCGCTCCGGAGTCGACTCCACCGGACATGATCCGGCCGGTGGCGGGGGCGGCGATGTTGTACGCGCGAGCGAGGCGGGTGATCCCGTCGAGGATGATCACGACGTCCCTGCCAAGCTCCACGAGTCGCTTGGCCCGCTCGAGTGCCAGTTCGGCGACGTGGGTGTGCTCGTCGGACGGGCGGTCGAACGTCGACGCGATCACTTCGCCCTTGACGCTGCGACGCATGTCGGTCACCTCTTCAGGACGCTCGTCGACGAGCAGGACCATCAGGTGGACATCGGGGTTGTTGGCCTCGATCGAGTGGGCGATCTGCTTCATGACGGTCGTCTTGCCAGCCTTGGGCGGCGAGACGATGAGACCGCGCTGGCCCTTGCCGATCGGGCTCAGGAGATCGACGATCCGGGCAGTCAGGTTCTCGTGGTCACCCGGCGTCTCGAGGACGAGCTTCTCGTCGGGGAACAGAGGCGTCAGGTCTTCGAAGCGACGGCGATCGCGTGCCTCGTCGGGATCCATGCCCGAGACCTTGTCGATCCGGATGAGTGCGGGGTACTTCTCGTTGGAGCCCGCCGGCCGGAACGCACCTTCGATGGTGTCGCCCTTGCGCAGTGAGAACTTCCTGGCCTGGCTGATCGAGACGTACACGTCCTTCTGCGAGGGGAGGTAGCCCTCGCTGCGGAGGAATCCGTAGCCCTCGTCACGCAGGTCGAGCAGGCCGCTGCATTCGATCAGCTCGCCCTGGTACGGAGCGTCGGTGCCACCTTGGAGATCGCGCTCCGCCCCGGGCTGCCGCTCGCGCCCACGGCGACGACGGTTGTTGCGACGGTTGCCCAGGTCGCCGGCGCCTTGGGGCTGACGCGATCCACTCTGGCTCTGGCCCTGGCCTCCGCCTTGGGAGGAACGGGCCTGATCGCCACGGTTGCGCTGCGGGCGCTCGCCGCTCGACTCCTCGGATGCCCGATCGCTCGACGATGTCTCGACCGATGACCCCCTGGTCGAGGATGCCTCACCCGACGATGCCGTTGCCCCGCTGGAGCTGGACTCGTCACTGGAGGTCTCCGGGACCTTTGCTCGTGGCGCAGGTGCACGGTCCGCGGCAGGTGCCTCGCCGACGCCGGCCGCCGACAAGATCTCGGAGATCACGTCGGCCTTCTTCATGCGACTGGTGGTCTTGACGCTCAGCTGCTCGGCGATCGCCTGCAACTCAGTCTTGTCTTTTGACTCAAGCACGGAACGGCCGAGCTGTGTATCGGAAGTCATTTGCTTCCTCTCTCTTTCTCTCCCATGCTCGCTCGGGATTCCGGCTGCATTTCGCGGGAGAAGATCAGGGGTGGGATCGAGCGGATCGCTCAAACCCAAGCAGTGTCCCCAGCGGTGAACCCCTCACTAGATGGGTTCAGAACCTCTCGTCGTGCGTGTTGCACGGCACCGACCGAAGGGGAACTACATACACTCTAGCGAGGCCTAGCCGCCCATGCAACGCACCGTGGCTCAGACGCCAAGAGCCTTAAGGATCTCGCCCATCGAGGCCTCAACGGCTTTGGGGACCTCGATCTGGCTGATCGCCCGGTCAGGATCCTTCAGACCGTTCCCGGTCAGGACGCAGACCACGGTGGAGTCTGGAGCGACGCCGACCTTGAGAAGACCTGCGACGGAGGCGGCGCTGGCTGGCTCGCAGAAGACCGACTCGTCGGTGGCGAGGAGTCGATAGGCGGCGAGGATCTCGTCATCGGTGACCATGTCGATGGTGCCGCCGGACTCGTCCCGAGCCGCCACCGCCGAGTCCCAGCTGGCCGGGTTCCCGATCCGGATGGCGGTGGCGATCGTCTCTGGCGCCTCGACGGGGTGACCGAGGACGATCGGAGCTGCCCCCGCTGCCTGGAAGCCCATCATCTTCGGACGTGACGAGATCCGACCGGCCTGGTGGTACTCGGTGTACCCCTTCCAGTAGGCCGTGATGTTCCCTGCGTTCCCGACGGGGATGAAGTGGTAGTCGGGAGCAGCGCCGAGCGCGTCGACTATCTCGAAGGCACCGGTCTTCTGGCCTTCGATCCGGAACGGGTTGATCGAGTTCACCACGGTGATGGGGGCGTGGTTGGGAAGGTCGCGCACGATCTCGAGCGCCTGGTCGAAGTTGCCACGGATCTGGAGGACCTTGGCGCCGTGGATGAGCGCCTGGGCCAGCTTGCCCAGCGCGATCGCTCCATCGGGGATCAGCACCGCACAGGTCATCCCGGCCCGGGCGGCGTAGGCGGCCGCGGACGCCGACGTGTTCCCGGTCGAGGCGCAGACGACAGCCTTGGCCCCCTCTTCGGCGGCCTTGGTGATCGCCATGGTCATCCCACGGTCCTTGAACGATCCGGTCGGGTTCGCACCTTCGACCTTGAGCAGCACCCGCGCTCCGACGCGTGCCGACAGCCGGGGTGCCTCGAGCAACGGCGTGTTGCCTTCGAGCAACGTGACCACCGGCGTGGACGCTGAGACCGGAAGGTGCTCCCGGTACTCCTCGATCAGACCGCGCCATGCCATCTAGGAACCTGCTCCTTCGCTACTTGAGACCACGCGGAGGACTCCTCCGACCGCCTCGACGACCTCGAGCTCCGCGAGCGCATCGATGGTGGCCGCCATGTCGCGCTCGGTGGCTTCATGGGTCACGAAGATCAGGCGGGCCTCGTCTCCGAGACCGACCTGCTCCATGAGACGGATCGAGATGCGATGGTCCCCGAACACCTGGGCGACGACCGCGAGGACACCGGGTCGGTCGAAGACGTCGATCGAGAGGTAGAAGGCGCTCCGCAGGTCGTCGAGCGGAACGACTACCCGCTCAAGCGTGCGGACCGGGGCCGGAGCAGCGACGCCGCTGACCAGGTGCCGTGCGGCGTCGATGACGTCACCGAGCACCGCCGACGCCGTGGGGACCCCACCTGCACCCTGCCCGTAGAGCATGAGCGAACCGACCTCCTCGCCCTCGATGAAGACGGCGTTGAACGCTCCCCCGACCTGGGCCAGCGGGTGCCGGAGCGGGACCATCGCCGGATGCACCCGGACCGAGATCTCCCCCGGACCGACGCCTTCGGCGATCGCCAGCAGCTTGATCGAGAAGCCGAGATGCGTGGCGAAGGCCACGTCGACACCCCGGACCGACGAGATCCCCTCACGATGGACCTTCTCGAGAGGGACCTCGCATCCGAAGGCCAGCCCGGCCAAGATGGCGGCCTTGGACGCAGCATCGAAGCCCTCGACGTCAGCGGTCGGGTCCCGCTCGGCGAGACCGAGGCCCTGGGCCTCGGCGAGGACCGCGGAGTAGTCGCCGCCCTCGTCGGCCATCTTGGTCAGGATGAAGTTGGTCGTCCCGTTGACGATCCCCATCACCCGCGTGATCCGCTCGCCGGCCAACGACTCCCGCAGGGTGCGGACCACCGGGATCGCACCGGCGACAGCCGCCTCGAAGTTGAGATCGACGCCGTGGGTCATCGCCATGTCGGACAGCTCGACCCCCTTCTCGGCGAGGAGCGCCTTGTTCGCCGAGACCACGGGACGGCCCCGGGTCAGAGCGGCCTCGATCAGCGATCGAGCCGGCTCGAGACCGCCGATCAGCTCGACGACCAGATCGACGTCATCGCGCGTGACCAGGCTCTCGGCATCATCGGTCAGCAGTTCGCTCGGGAACCACGGCTTCTCCGAACGCACCCGATCACGGTCGGTCACCGCGATCCCGACGATCTCGAAGACGACGCCAGAGCGCGCGGCCAGCTCAGCGGCACGCTCCGGGTCGGAAAGCGCCTCGACCAGAGCGGTGCCGACGTTTCCGCAGCCCAGAACGGCCACGCGCACTGTTCTCATCGGGCGTTCGGACACACCTTCACGCTACTCGGGCCACGAACCGGGTCACTGTCCCCGATCAGACGTCGAGGGCGTTGAGGTCGTCGAGGGTCTCGCGGCGGATCACGACCCGGGCCGTGCCCTCCGAGACGAAGAGGACCGGGGGCCGAGGGACCTTGTTGTAGGTCGAGGCCATCGAGTAGCCGTAGGCACCGGTCACAGGGGTGGCCACGAGGTCGCCGATGCCCAGGTTCGCCGGCACCCAGGCGTTGGGGACGATGACGTCGCCGCTCTCACAGTGCTTCCCGACGATCCGGACGTTCCGCTCCCTCGCCGAAGAGACCTGGGTGGGATCGAAGGCCTCGTAGCCCGAGCCGTAGAGCACGGGACGGGGGTTGTCGCTCATCCCGCCGTCGACGGCCATGTACCTCCGGATACCCGGAAGGTCCTTGATCGTGCCGATCCGGTAGACCGTCAGCGCCGCCTGAGCGGCGATCGCCCGTCCTGGCTCCGCGGTCACGACGACGTCGTCGCTGACCCCTGAGTGACGGAGGGCCTCATGGACGGCAGCCGCCCACTCGGTGATGCTCGGTGCCTGCTCCCCGTTGAGATACGCCACCCCGAGACCACCCCCGACACAGAGCTCAGGGAGCCCCAGGGGGACGAAGAACGTGGCCAGGACCTCGGCGGCCTTGGCGAAGGAGCTGACGTCGAAGACCTGGCTGCCGATGTGGGCGTGGATGCCGACCAGCTCGATCCCGGGACATCCGGCCAGCCGATCGATAGCCCGGCTGGCCGCTCCCGAGGAGATGGACAGCCCGAACTTCGAGTCCTCCTGGCCCGTCCGGACGTACTCATGGGTATGGGCCTCGATCCCGGGGGTCACCCGGATCATGACCCGTATCGGACCGCCGGATCCCGCCAGCCTCTCGAGCCGGGTGATCTCGTCGTCGGAGTCGATGACGATCCGTCGCACGCCGACCTCCAGGGCGCGGACCAGCTCGGCGTCAGACTTGTTGTTCCCGTGCAGGACCAAGCGCTCACCGGGGACCCCGGCTCGGATCGCCACGTCGAGCTCTCCCGCGGTCGCCACGTCGAGGCACATCCCCTCCTCGACGGCCAGGCGGGCCATCGCCCCGCAGAGGAACGCCTTGGTGGCGTATGCCACGCCATCGCCGAAGGCGGCAACGGCCTCTCGGCAGCGGGCCCGAAGGTGCTCCTCGTCGTAGATGAACACCGGCGTCCCGTGCTCGGCAACGAGCGAGACCACGTCGCAGCCACCGATGGCGAGATGCCCGTTGTCCAGAACGCTCGAGGTCATCGGGAGCAGGCGCTGGGCCACCGGCGCCGTGGAGGAGGTGGGAGAGGACGTCTCGATCATCAGCCAAGCGTAGGGCGCCGGACCCGGGACGAGGATCCTGAGCGCGCCGAGTACGCTGGTGAGCCCACGCTCCTGTAGCTCAGCGGATAGAGCATTGGCCTCCGAAGCCATGTGCGCAGGTTCGAGTCCTGCCAGGGGCACTTC
>JADGOD010000235.1 GCA_017883125.1 Acidimicrobiales bacterium | reverse complement strand
TGCCTCCCTTGGGGAGCGCACCAGTGGGGGTTGCTCGCCGAGCTCGCCATCAGGAGTTCCTGACGGATCCGAGCAAGACTGCAGCGATCTTCCCGCTGGCCGGTGCCGTGGCGGTGCTGGCGACGCTCCCCAGTGGGAACTGGTCTGACCGCTCTCTCGCCATGCTCACCGCTCTCTGCACCGTTGCCGTGATCGCATCAACCATGCGGTTCACCATCGGCAGGCGGTTCCCCCCATGGACCATTCACATCGACATCGCCCTCGGCACGCTGCTGATCAGCGTGCTCGCCGCGGTCGGGGCGCAGAACGAGGTGAACTTCGCCGTGCTCTACATCTGGGTCGCCGTCTTCGTGGCGCTCTTCGTTGAGCGGCTCCCTGCGATGCTCCAGTTCACAGGGGCGGGGGTGGCCTACGCCGTCGTGCTCGCCGTCGGTCCCAGAGTCGAGAAGCCGGTTGTGGCGTGGGTCTCGATATTCGGGACTGCGTTCGTGGCGTGCGCCGTGGTCTTCGCCCTCGTGTCCATGCTCCGTAGGAGGAGCTATGAGGACGCGCTGACCGGTCTGCCGAACCGCCAGTACTGGGAGGATCGAGTCGCAGAGGAGCTGGAGAGGGCCCGACGGACCAGGACGCCGCTGTCGCTCGCCGTCATCGACCTCGATGACTTCAAGGTAGTCAACGACACCAAGGGGCACCAAGCAGGAGATGGCGCCTTGCGTGAGTTCGCCGACGGGTGGCGGGGTGTGGTCCGCGGGGCTGGGGACTTCGTCGCACGACTGGGCGGCGATGAGTTCGGGCTCCTCGCTCCGAACTCTGAGGAGATCGGCATCCAGCGGATCGCCGATCGGCTCCAGGAGGTGTCACCCGATGGGCTCATGTTCTCGATCGGCGTGGCCACCTGGGACGGGACGGAATCGGCGGCGGACCTCTTCCGGCGAGCCGACCAGGCGATGTACGAGGTCAAGCGTCTACGGCACGAGGCGCGGGTCCCCGGACCCAGTCCGGTTATCCCGCAAGAGACGATCGGTGACGAAGCACCCGCCTGACGGGGAGGACTGACGGATCCCGCCGGCGGGGGGTATGCGTCACATGGGGTGTTGGGCCTGGTATTGTAGATGACGTTCCCACCGAACCTCTCGGTGAATAGTCGCGTGATTGCGGCTGGGCTCACTTCGGCTCCGTGCTCGAGTTGGCCCTTTCAACTCGTATTGGAGTGTTGTGCCTGTTACCTTTTCCGACCTCGGGGTCGATCCTGCCCTCGTGGCCAAACTCACTGAGCGTGGCATCACCACGGCCTTCCCCGTCCAAGAAGCAGCGATCCCCGATGCCATCGCCGGCCGCGATGTCGTGGCCAAGGCCCCGACCGGTTCGGGCAAGACGATCGCCTTCGGTGTCGCAGCCATCACCCGCTGCGTCGACTCGAAGCCCCGTCGTCCCCGTGGCCTGATCCTCGAGCCGACGCGTGAGCTGGCCGCCCAGGTCCGCGACGAGCTCGCCTCGCTGAAGGACGACGGAGCCCGCAAGGTGATCGCCGTCTACGGCGGTACCCGCTACGGCCCGACCCAGGCTGCGCTCTCCAAGGGCGTCGACCTCCTCGTCGCCTGCCCGGGCCGTCTCGAGGACATGATCGAGCAGCGGATGGTCGATCTCTCCGACGTTGACCTCATCGTCATCGATGAGGCCGACCGGATGGCCGACATGGGCTTCCTCCCCGTCGTCCGCCGCATCATCGAGCAGACCAACCCTGAGCGCCAGGTTCTCCTCTTCTCTGCCACCATGGGCCGGGAGATCGAGTCCCTCGTGGATCGCTACCAGCGCGACCCTGCCCGCCACGACGTCGGCAGCGACGATGAGTCAAACGGTGACGTCCAGCACCACTTCTGGAAGGTCTCGCGCGACGAGCGCCTCGAGAAGTGCGCAGACGTCGTCACGCAGCTCGGCCGGGCCATCGTCTTCTGCCGCACCCGGCGTGGTGCGGACCGCGTGGCTCGTCAGCTCTCCGATGCCGGTGTCACCTCGGTGGCCATCCACGGTGACCGCAGCCAAGCCCAGCGTGAGCGGGCCATCAAGGACTTTGAGAACGGCAAGGCGAACGCTCTCGTCGCCACCGATGTGGCCGCCCGAGGCATCCACCTCGAAGCGCTTCCCGGCGTGGTCCACTTCGACCCGCCGGCTGATGCGACCGACTACACCCACCGTTCCGGTCGTACGGGCCGGGCCGGGCTCGACGGTGTCGTCGTCTCCTTGGTGGTCGAAGACCAGCGAAAGGCTGTCTCTGGCATCCAGCGCGGCCTCAAGCTCCCGTCGGGACTCGATGAGCCGACGGTGCTGACCGCACCAGTGCTCCCGCCCCGTCCCGCCAAGGCGGTGGCCAAGGCCCCCTCGGCGGCCATCGATGACTACAAGACCCATCAGAAGGACCGCCGCCCGTCGTCGTCGCCTCGTCGTGAGTCGTCGCGCCGTGAGTCCCCTCGTCGTGAGTCGTCACGCGGTGACGCCCTCCGCGGGGACTCCCGCCAGAGCGATCGCTGGTCGACGTCGGCTCCTCGTCCGTCGTCGGTGAAGCGCGGCCCGACAGGGACCGTCAAGTTCTTCGACGCCGAGCGTGGCTACGGATTCGTCTCCCGCGACGGTGACGATGATCTCTTCGTGCACGCCACGAACCTCGTTGGCGCACCGACCGCGATCCTTGAGGTCGGTCAGAACGTCACGTTCGAAGTGGGCCGCGGGCGCCGAGGCGCCGAAGCCCAAAATGTCAGGGTCGTCACTGGTACCCCTCGTGGGAACCGTCGGCCGAGTCACCGCTAACCAGCGGCCGAGAAGGAGAGGAGCCGAGGATGGCTAAGTCCCGATCAACATTTGGCAAGATGCAGCGCGAGCAGGAGAAGCGCACGCGCGCGAAGGAGAAGGTGGAGCGCCGAGAAGAGCGCAAGAACGCGGAGCCCGAAGAGACCCCGGTCGGCGCACCTGTCGACCAGGGCAAGATCCTGCTCGAGCTGGCCAAGATCCACGAGGACCTGGCCGAGGGCCGCCTCTCGCTCGAGGACTTCGAGGTTCGCCAGGAGGAGCTCCGTGAGCTCCTCATGATCGACTGAGGTCCTCAGAGCCCTCGATCGGTCTGCCCCGTATGATTGGGCCCTTGCGGTGAACCGGCGATTCGATCGCTGATCCGATTGGGGGAGCGATGGCTGATCGTGCGGGACGGGACGTGGGCGTCGAGCAGATCGACGTCCTCGTCGACGAGTTTCTGGCTACATTCCCTCCGGCGTCCACCGACGTCACCACCTTCCTCGGGAAGCAGTTCGATCGAGGCCTGGCATGGCCGCACTTCGCCCCTGGATGTGGTGGCCTCGGGGTCAGCCCTTCGCTGCTCGGCCACGTGGTTCGCCGGATGGCGGCGGCGGGTGCGCCGTCGAAGTCGGGCATCAACGTCATCGGCCACGGCATGGTCGCACCGACCATCGCTGTCCACGGCACCGATGCTCAGAAGCAGCGCTATCTGCGACCGATCTTCACTGGCGAGGAGATCTGGTGTCAGCTCTTCAGTGAGCCCGGAGCGGGCTCAGACGTCGCAGGCCTCGCCACGCGCGCGGTCAAGGACGGTGACGAGTGGATCGTGAACGGCCAGAAGGTCTGGACGACCCTGGCACATATCTCGGCCTTCGGCCTCCTGCTGGCCCGCACTGATCCCGACCTGCCCAAGCACCGAGGGATGACGGCGTTCCTGGTGGACATGCACGGCGAAGGCGTCGAGGTCCGACCGCTGTACCAGGCGACCGGGGAGGCGGAGTTCAACGAGTGCTTCTTCACCGACGCCCAGGTCCCCGACACGGAGCGGATCGGTGGCGTCGGCGAGGGATGGAACGTGGCGATCACCACCTTGATGAACGAGCGCGTCTCGATCGGCAGCCAGGTCCCTCCCCGCGGTTCGGGACCCATCGCCCACGCGGTGGCCGCCTTCGAGGAGCGCTTCGGGTCCTCGGCGAGCCCTGAGGCCATCGCCGAGAAGGATCGGCTCATGACGCTGTGGGTCCAGGCCGAGGTCACTCGCCTGACCAACCTACGGGCTTCGGACAGCCGCAAAGCCGGAACGCCGGGACCCGAGGGGTCGGTGGCGAAGCTGGCCTTCGCTGAGCTCAACCAGAAGATCTACAGCCTGGCGGTCGACCTTCTGGGTCCCGAGGGGATGCTCTACAACTCGGACTATCCCAAGATCCGACCGTCCCTGGCGATCCTGATGACCTCAGATCTGCAGAAGTCGTTCATCCGCGTCCAGGCCAACTCGATCGAGGGCGGCACCAGCCTGATCATGCGCAACATCCTCGCCGAGAGGGTGCTGGGGATGCCCGGTGAGGTCCGCAACGACAAGGACGTCCCCTGGAACGAGATTCCCCGGAGCTGAGGGCTGCGTCGGACCCTCAGCTCGTCAGGTTCGCTGTGAAGAACCCGATGGTGCGGTCCCACGCGATCTGGGCGGCTTCGGCATTGAACACCGCCGGCCGGTCCTCGCAGTTGAAGCCGTGATCGGCGTTGGCGTAGCGGAAGATCTCCGTCGGAGCGCTGGCTGACGCAGCGGCGACACGGAGCTGCTCGACCTCCTCGACGGGGATCCCCTGATCGAGGTCCCCGTAGTGCCCGTTCCACGGGCAGCGGATCTTCGAGCCCAGGCCGATCAGCGGGTCCATCCCGAACCGCCCGGTGGCGAGGCCCCCGCCGTAGTAGGTGACAGCGGCACCGAGGCCGGGCCGCGTGGCGGCGATGAGGGTGACGGAGCCACCCATGCAGAATCCGACCATCCCTCGCCGTCCTGGCGCGAACCCTTCGTCTCCGAGCTGGCCGAGCGCTGCATCGACGTCCATGGTGATCGTCCCGGCGCTCAGGGTCTGCATCACGGGGTAGATCGACTCCATGTCGTCGTAGGCGATCACCGGTGAGCCGTCTCGGTGGAAGAGCGCAGGAGCGATGGCGCGGAATCCCTCGGCGGCCAGACGCTCGGTGACCCGGCCGATGTGCTCGGTGAGGCCGAAGGCTTCCTGGATGACGACGATTCCGCCGCGCGAGGGGCCGTCCGGGGTGGCCGAGAAGGCGGGCATGGGACCGTCGGCGGTTGGTATCTCGATGGTGTTCATGATCTCGCCACGATAGGCCTCTCCGACGGAGCGCGCAGGGCTCTCGCGCCATCCGTTCCCCGCAAGGGCACAGAGGTCACGTTCCTCACCGGATCGACACGCCGCTCAACGGCTCCGGGAGCCGATCAGGTCGGTCTGCGGCCTACTCGGCGAGGGTGTGTGGCTGGGCGTGGGCCCGGAGCACCGAGGCGATTCCGGCGGTGACCCCGACGGCGGTGGGGAGGTGCAGCGACTCATCTGGTCCGTGGGCGTTCGAGCCTGGACCGAGCACGCCGGTCACCACGAACTGGGCGCGGGGGAAACGCCGTCCCAGGGATGCCAGGAAGGGGATCGAGCCACCCTCCCCCAGGTAGCCCGGTGGCCGGCCGAACGCCTCTCTCGATGCAGCGTCGAGGGCGTCTGCGAGCCAGCGGCTCGGTGGAGGGGCGACCCAGCCCTGGGCGGCCGGCTCGGCCTTCACGGTCACCGTCGCCCCCGAAGGAGGCTCGGCGCTCAGCGCGTTGACCACCGACCGGAGGGCTCTCTTGGCGTCCGACGATGGTGGCGTGCGGATCGAGAGCCTCACCATCGTCGATGATCGCAGGACGTTGCCGGCATCCGCCACCGAGGGGATGCCGTCGATCCCGATGACCGAGAGCGACGCGCTCCACGCCTGGCGGATCAGGCGCTCGGCGCCGTCTCTCCCCATCAGCTCGAGGCCTGGGAGCGTCGGGAAGGTGTGCGCCAACGGGTCATCGAGCTCGTTCGACAGCAAGGCAGCTGCGGCCAGATGGTGCTCAGGGGGCTGGACGTCGAGCTCTGGGAGCAAGAGCTCCCCGGTCTCGGGGTTCTCGATGCGGTCGAGGAGCTGACGCAGGATCCGGAACGACGACGGCACGACCCCGCCCGCTTCGCCTGAGTGGACACCGTGCGCGAGGACGGCGACGTTGAGCGTCACGATGAGGTTTCCCCGCAGCGAGGTCGTCACCCAGAGCCGTTCGTAGTCGAGAGCCCCTGAGTCGAGGCAGATCACGAGATCGACCTGGCCGAGGTCGGCGGCCATCGCGTCGAGGTGAGCGTCGAGATCGGGGCTGCCGCTCTCCTCGGAGGCTTCGATGACGATCCGGCACCGACCGTGGGCGTGGCCGAGGGTCTCCATCGCCTCGATCGCACCGAGGGCGGCGAAGAGCGCATAGCCATCATCGGCGGTGCCGCGCCCGAAGAGGTGCTCGCCCCGCCGGACCGGGACGAACGGGTCAAGTCCGGCACTCCAGTCGCCCAGGGGAGGCTGCTTGTCGAGATGGCCGTAGAGCAGGATGGTCCCCCCGTCTCGAGCGGTCGCCGGGATGTCGACGATGAGAGCGGGGGTCCTGCCCTCCAGCCGGACGATCTCTGCCGATACCTCTCGGAGCCGTCGACGCCTGGCCCAGGTGGCGAATGCGTCCATCGCCGCATCGATGGCCCCCCGCTCGGACCACTGGGGATCGAAGGCGGGCGACAGGCAGGGGATCGTCACGTAGTTCGAGAGAACAGGGACGGCGTCGGTCAGGAACCGCGCTTCGACGAAATCGAACAGATCGCTCATGGTCAGCGTGACGCTACCGCCGAAGCTGCCCGTCGTTGGAGCGTGCGACGCCGACCGCCTGCCAGCAGTACCAGGCAACCGAGCTGCGCCATGGTCGCAGGTGGTCCGCAGCGCCCAGGAGATCCGCCGGGGACTCGGTCGCGGTGCCGCTCAAGATCGCCCAGCCGCTCCGGACCCCGAGGTCTCCGACCGGCCAGACATCGTGACGGCCGAGGGGCCCCATGAGGAACATCTCCGCGGTCCAGCGTCCGATGCCCCTGATCGAGCTCAGCGCAGCGACGACGTCCTCATCGCTGCGCCGACCGAGACCCCCGAGGTCGACGTGACCGGAGCCGACCTGGGTGGCGAGGTCGTAGAGAGCAGCCGCCTTTGCTGCGGAGACGCCGCATGCTCGGAGCTCGGCCTCCGGGGTGGACAGCACGGCGGTGGGCGTGAACGACCCTCCGACGGCCACCGTTGCCCTGGTGGTGATGGTGGCCGCCGCAGCGACGGCGAGCTGTTGGTGGAGGATCGAGACGGCGAGGCGCTCGAAGCGACGATCGACGGGCAGCGCACGTCGCGATGGCGGGGGCCCGACGATCCCGGCGATGAGGGCAAGGCGATCATCGAGCTCCGCCAGCCTCTCGGCGATCTCGGTGCGCCGCGGGGACGTCATGGCTTGAGATTAGGTCTTCGCCGACACCTGACCGGTGGTGACCTCGTGGATGCCCTCTCGGTGACCGCCCGCATCACGAGCGATGTCGAGAAGGACGTCTCGAACCGTCCTGGTCGGCGCCGAGGGAAGGCTGTGTCGGCGAGAGGCCACACCGACCTGGCGCTGGGGGAACCCGACGAGCTCGAGGAGGCGGAACTGGGCGCGGAGGTGATCGGGGACGGCGGTGGCCGGGAGGATCGCCGGCCCGTAGCCATCGAAGACCAGCGAGGCCAGCGTGCGCAGGCCGTCCAGCTCGATCGATGCGGTGAGCGTCACCCCGACGGTGGCCATGGTCTGGTCGATCTCCATCCTCAGCGCTGTCCCTGAGAGGGGCAGCAGCATCTCAAGTCCCTCGAGCTCCTTGAGGGGGAGCGGGCCGCTGCCACGGGAGTGCGCCAACGCCATGGGGTGCTCAGTGGGAAGGACCAGGAAGAGGTCCTCATCGAAGAGCGGCTGGACGGCGAGCTCGTCGGTGTGAATCGGGATCGTCAGGATCGCCAGGTCGAGCTGGCCCTGGAGCAGTCGAGGCTCGAGGATCGCCGAGGTCCCCTCCGTGATCAGGAGCCTGATCCGGGGGTGCCGCTCTCGAAGTGTCTCGAGCAGGCGGGGGATCAACCACCGCCCCGTGGTCCCGATCAGCCCTAGCCGGACGGTGCCGGAGACCTCCGAGCGCGTGGCGATGACGTCGGACATCATGGCGTCGAGCTCGCCGAGGACCCGTCGAGCCCGAGTCGCCACGATCTGCCCCTCCTCGGTCAGCTCTCCGCTGGCGCGGTCTACGAGGGAGGCGTCCAGCTCGCGTTCAAGCCGGGCGATCCGCCCCGAGACGTTCGACTGGACGGTCCCGAGAGCAGCGGCGGCGGTCGAGAAGCTCCCATGGTCGGCGATGCCGACCAGAGCTTCGAGCTGTTTGAGGTCCATCTCACTCCCATCTGAGAAACAGATGCAAGATATCACATCAAACGGCTTGCAAGATGAAGCAGAAGGGCGCATACTTGTCTCATACCGCACGTCGACAGGAACCCCCCCTCCTCGTCTGATGGCGGATCTAAGCAAAGGGATCGCCACCCCCCCGGCGGTCCCTTTGCTGCTTTTCTGGCACAAGTTCGGAGCAGGGCCCTCTGAAGCACCGGTAGCGTGGTGCAGATGCCCGTTGCCTTCATCGATCTGGACCGCACCCTTCTTCGGGGTGCGAGCGGCCCCGCGATCACCCGGGCGCTGGTGGCCGAGGGCCTCGTCTCGGAGCGCCACAGGATCCCCGGCCAATCCCTCGTCTACGGCTTCTTCGACCGCTTCGGCGAGAACGTCCTGTCGATGGGCCTGGCTCGAGGGGCGGTCCATGTGGCCAAGGGGTGGAGCCAGGAGTCCACCCGAGCGGCCGGTTGCCGGGCGGTGCCCGAGCTGCTTGAGCACCTTGCCCCCTATGCGCCCGACCGGCTCGATGCGCTGCGGGCCGACGGTCTCCGCCTGGTCCTGGCGACGACCACACCAGAGGACGTCGTGCGGCCCTTGGCCGAGGCACTCGGTTTCGATGATGTGATCGCCACGAGGTACGAGGCGGTCGACGGCCACTACACGGGTCGACTGCACGGCGGGTTCGTCTGGGGCCTCGGGAAGCTGAACGCCGTGAAGCGGTGGCTCGAAGAGCACGGCGAGGCCCTCGAGGAGTCCCATGCCTTCTCCGACAGCGTCTTCGACGTCCCCTTGCTCTCGAGCATCGGTCACCCCCACGCGGTGAACGCTGACTATCGGCTCTTGTTGGTGGCCAAGGCCCGAGGGTGGGCGCTCGAGCAATGGGATCGACCCGAAGGGGTCCACGCCCTCTTCGGGATCGAGGCCTATGACCTGCTGCGGCCCTTCGTGCGCCCTGAGATGTTCCCCTACGCCAGCTTCACGATCTCCGGGATCGAGAACGTGCCCACCGAGGGACCGGTGATCCTCGCGGCGAACCACCGCAGCTACTTCGACGTCGCCGCCCTCGCCGTGCTCGCCGCCAAGATCAAGCGACCGGTGCGAGCTCTGGCCAAGAAGGAGCTCTTCGACGTCCCGGTCCTCTCGCAGGCGGCTCGGGCCCTGGGGGCGATACGCGTCGACCGGCAGAACTCGCCGGAGACGGCAATGGACGAGGCGACTGCGGCACTCAGAGCGGGCGAGGTCGTGGTCATCCTGCCCGAGGGCACGATCCCCCGGGGCCCCGCGTTCTTCGACCCGAACCTGACGGGCAAGAGCGGCGTCGCTCGCCTCGCCCAGGCGACGGGGGCTCCGGTGGTCCCCGTCGGGCTCTGGGGGACCGAGGTGGTCTGGCCTCGATCGTCGAAGCTCCCCACGATGACCACGGTTCTCGACCCCCCCGGGGTCTCGGTGACCGTCGGTTCGCCGCTCGAGGTTCCCGACGGCGACCCCAAGGCGGCGACCGCCGTGATCATGGTGGCGATCGCCGATCTGCTGCCGAGGGATGCCCGCCCGCTCGACGAGATCACCGATGAGGAGATGACCCGCACCTACCCCTCGGGCAAGGTCCCCACCAGTGGCGACGACGACGCTGCAGCGTCGTGACGCCTCTCCGCCACCACCTAGCCCGACACTCCGTTCTGGCCGTCAATCGACTGTCGCGCCTGGCGGGCAGAGGCCAGGGGACCGTGGCCGGTGGACGGGTCGGCTTGGCCATCGATCCCGGGCTCCTCGGCTGGCTCGGCTCGTCGCGAAAGGTCGCCCTAGTCAGCGGGACGAACGGCAAGACGACCACGACGGCCCTGCTCACCGCCGCTCTTGGCGCCGAAGGGGCCGAGGTCGCCTCCAACGCGACGGGATCGAACATGCCCGCCGGCCACGTGGCTGCGCTGGCCGCGAATCCGACAGCGACACGTGCCGTCCTCGAGGTCGACGAGGGATACCTCGACGCGGTGCTCACGGCGACAGGACCGCTGGTCGTCGTGCTCTTGAACCTCTCCAGAGATCAGCTCGATCGGATGAGCGAGGTGCGGATGCTGGCCGAGCGCTGGGACAGGGCCTTGGCCGGCAACGACGAGGTGGTCGTGGTGGCCAACGCCGACGATCCGCTGGTCGCCTTCGCCGCCCGCCAGGCGCCCAGCATCGTCTGGGTGGCAGGGGGGCTGGCCTGGGAGCACGACGCCGCCGGGTGCCCGCTCTGCGGCGGACACATCGACTTCGACCCCAGCTGGGGCTGGAGGTGCGATGGATGCTCCTTCTCCCGCCCCACCCCAGCGTGGCATCGAGATGCCGCCTCGGCCTACGGCCCCCACGGATCGGTCCCGCTCGAGATCACCCTTCCGGGGTCCTTCAACCGGGACAATGCCCTCATGGCGCTGGCGGCGGCAGAGGCCTTCGGCGTCGATCCCCGCTCTGCATCGGCGGCGCTGAGCCGAGTCACCGACGTGGCGGGTCGCTTCATCTCGACGACCATCGGGGGAGCGAGCGCTCGCCTCATGTTGGCCAAGAACCCGGCGGGCTGGTCGGCGCTGCTCGATCTCGTGGCTGATGACGCGGCTCCCGTGGTGGTGGCGATCAACTCGAGGATCGCCGACGGGGCGGATCCCTCGTGGCTCTATGACGTCGACTTCGGCGCCCTCAGGGGACGACGGGTCGTGGCGACCGGGGACCGTTGGCGGGATCTCTCGGTCAGGCTCCACTACGCCGAGGTCGAGCACGACGCGGTTGCCTCCGGGCCGACGGCGGTGGCCAAGGCGGCGGAGGGTTACACCGGAGCGGTAGATGTCATCGGGAACTACACGGCCTTCAACGATCTGCGGGGGGCGGCTCGATGACGACGATCCGGATCGCGGTGATCTACCCGGACCTGCTCGGCACCTACGGCGATGGGGGGAACGGCGAGATCCTCCTTCGTCGGGCCACCTGGAGGGGGATCGGCGCTGAGCTCGTCCTCGCGCCATCGTCCGACTCCCTCCCGAAGGCCGACCTCTACTGCCTCGGCGGGGGTGAGGACGGCCCGCAGGTCCTGGCCGCCCAGCGACTGAGCGCCGACGGCACCCTGTCCGAGGCCGTCGCCGACGGGGCGGTCGTCCTCTCGGTGTGCGCTGGCTTCCAGATCCTCGGACACACGTTCCCCGATGCTCGGGGTCAGCTCTGCGACGGCCT
>JADGOD010000234.1 GCA_017883125.1 Acidimicrobiales bacterium | reverse complement strand
GCTCCTGCGGGGTGGCCTCTTCGGGCCGTGGGACCCACCCGACTTCCACGCCGAGACACAGATCCCCGGCATGCGGCCCGGCGGTCACGAGCGCGTCGGCCTCGGGCTGTTCGAGATCTGGCCCAACTTCGCGATCCAGTTGTGGGAGCGAGGCTGGTACCACACGTACCAGCACTGGCCGACGGCGTACGACAGCCACGTCTTTGAGTGGAACATGTACTTCGCGCCGCCCGAGAAGGCCGCCGACGTCGTCGCCCAGGAGATGACGGCAGTCTCGCTGAAGGAGTTCGGCCTCCAGGACGACGAGCTCATCGCGTCGGTCCAGATGACCCTCGGTGCCGCCGGTCTCACCGACTTCCCCGTCGGCGATCAAGAGGTCCTCTGCCGCCACCTCCACCTGACGGCCCAGGAGTGGGTCGCCGACTACGTCGCCAGGCCGACATGAACGGGTCGGGTTGTGCGGAGGCCCCATCTCCAGACCGAGGATTCAGCACATGGGAGCGCACGGACTGCGTGGGCCCACTGGGAGGTCGAGCGTGTCAGTGACGAGCACGAGTGACGTGTACTACGACCCCTACGACGTCGACATCGACGCTGACCCCTACCCCGTCTACATGCGGCTGCGGGCGGAGGCGCCGCTCTACTACAACGAGAAGTACGACTTCTTCGCCGTCAGCAGGGCCGACGACCTCGACCGGGTCCTCACCGACCACGAGACTTTCATCTCGGGCCGCGGAGCGTTCCTGGACTTCATTCGCGCGGACATCACGATGCCTCCGGGCATGTTCATCTTCGAGGACCCTCCGAGCCATACGAGGCACCGGAAGCTGGTGTCCCGCGTGTTCACGCCGCGGAGGATGGCAGAGCTGGAGCCTCAGATCCGCGCCTACTGCGCCCGGAGCCTCGACCCCTTCGTCGGCTCGGGGCGGTTCGACTTCGTCGCCGACCTCGGCGCTCAGGTGCCGATGCGGACGATCAGCCTGCTCCTCGGCATCCCCGACTCGGACCAGGAGGCAGTCCGCGACCAGACGACGGGGAGCATGCGCACCGAGCCGGGCCAACCGATGGAGATCAAGACGGTCGGCAGTCCCGAGATGTACGCCGAGTACATCGATTGGCGGGCCGAGCACCCCTCGGACGACCTCATGACCGACATGCTGCGCGCCGAGTTCGAGGACGAGACCGGGATGGTTCGCCGCCTGACCCGTGAGGAGATCCTCACCTACTGCGGGCTCATCGGCAGCGCGGGGAACGAGACGGCCTCTCGCCTCATCGGCTGGATCGGCAAGGTGCTGGCCGACCATCCGGACCAGCGGCGGGAGCTCGTCGAGGATCCGTCACTGATCCCGGCTGCCATCGAGGAGGTGCTGCGCTTCGAGCCGCCGGGGCACAACTTCGCCCGGTACGTCAGCAGAGACGTGGAGTTCTACGGGACGACCGTGCCGGAAGGTAGCGTGATGATCCACCTCATCGGTGCCGCCAACCGCGACGAGCGGCGATTCGTCGACAGTGAGCGCTTCGACATCCATCGGGCGTCGGTCAAGCACTTCACCTTCGGCTACGGCATCCACTTCTGCCTCGGTGCCGCGCTCGCACGGCTCGAGGGCCGGATCGCTCTCGAAGAGATCCTCAAGCGGTTCCCCGACTGGGAGATCGACGTCGACAACGCCCGCTTGACGTCGGCCTCCGTCGTCCGGGGCTGGGAGACGCTCCCTGCGTTCCTCTCGTGAACCGCACCGTTTCCCCGTAGCGAGGTGAGCTGTTGTTGTGCCCATCGGTCGAACAAGGTCCGAGGAGGAAGGAGAGGCCATGGTCACTCACGCTGAGAACGAGCTCATGACCCGAGTTGAGGGTGATGCGCCCTTGGGTCGGCTGATGCGGGATAACTACTGGGTCCCGTTCGCGCTGTCAGAGAACTTGGTGGCGGACGAAGCGCCTACGCCGGTGCGCCTGTTCGGCGAGAACTACGTCGCCTTCCGCGCCCCCGATGGCCGTATCGGCTTCCTCGACGAGCTCTGTCCCCACCGCCGCGCCTCGCTCGTTCTCGCCCGTGCCGAGGGTGACGGCCTGCGCTGCATCTACCACGGCTGGAAGATCGACGTGTCGGGCTCCGTGGTGGAGGCACCCACCCAGGTGGTCCGGCCCGAGAGGTTCTGTGCCGGTGTGCCCGTCGTCCACTTCCCGGTGCACGAGGAAGGTGGGATCGCCTGGGTGTGGCTCGGCGGTGGTGTGGTGCCGCCGTTCCCGGACCTGCCCTTCAACGACGAGTACGGCCTTCAGATGGTGATGACCATCTCCGTCGTGCCCGTGAACTGGCTGCAGGGGCTCGAAGGCGGGATCGATTCGGTGCATGGTCCGATCCTGCACCGGTCCGCGATCGAGGCGATCCTGCGGGAGCGGGGCAACTCCTCGGACACTGCAGGCGTCCGGGCAACCTTCGCCGCACCGCCCCGCTACGAAACCGAGGAGGCGCCGTTCGGCCTGAGGCAGGCATCGCTGCGCCGCGCTGAGGATGACCGCACCTACCTCCGGGTGGCCCACCTCTTCTTGCCGTTCGTGGTCGTGGTGCCCAACGGCTACGCCGGCGCCACGCACGTCTTCGGCTTCGCCCCCGTCGATGACACCCATCACCTGCTGTTCTTCGGGAACTTCGGTGAGACTCCGCTCTCGCTACCCGAGGTCAGCGCGGCGCGCCAGGACCTCGTCGCCGATCCCCGCAACTTCGCTTCGTTGGAGGGTGATCGCTCGAATAGCTGGGGCCAGGACCGCGAGCTCATGAAGAACGGGCACTGGACCGGATTCGACCGGAGCGCCATCGACGAGGACGCCGCCGTCCAGGTGAGCATGGGCCCGATCGTCGATCGATCCAAGGAGAACCTGTCTTCCAGCGACGTCGCCATCGCCCACACCCGCCGACTCATTCTCAACACGATCGCCACTTACGAGGCGGGCCAGCTCCCGCCAGGCAGCGTGCGGACTCCGGGGGGCGTCCGGATCCCGCAGCCGTTCGACGCGGTGCTCGACGCCGGCGAGTCCTGGCGCGAGCTGGAGCCGGTGAGCTGACCGACGGCCACCGCTGACATCGGGTTCGTGAGCGCCGACCGCAAGCCAAGGCCGGCCGCAGGCTGGCGAAGGCAAGAGCCTTGACGGGCACGTGAGTTGCCACGGAACACTAGCGCCGGAGCCGACACCGGAGACTCCGCGTGTAGCCGCGGAGGTAGAGTCCCGGACTCAGGACTGCAGGGAAACGGACACAGTGGCACGGTCGTCGTCGTCACGGCGGTCTGAGAAAGCCGGAGGCCCGCGGAGCAGATCCCGCGGGCCTCCCGCCCATCACGGCACTCCCTCGCGGTCGCTACTTGGAAGTGATGGTCCCAGGCAGTCCGGCGAAGGTGTTGAAGAGCGTCGACATGCTCGACGTGGTGTGCGTCCCATTGACCTTGATCACGAGCATGTAGGGGTTCGAGTTGCTCTTGATGATCGCACCGAAGGTGGTGCCCGCATTGGCGTAGACCCCAGGCGCCCAAGGCTTCAAGATCCCGTTCATCGCGATGTCCTTCGCCGCTTTGAAGGCTGCCAGGATCGACGCAGCCGTCGGGGTACCGCT
>JADGOD010000233.1 GCA_017883125.1 Acidimicrobiales bacterium | reverse complement strand
TTGGCGCTGGTCTCGGGATCCTGGTCGGTTCCCTACTCCTGCGAGGTCGCAGGACGTGAGGCTCGCACTCGCCATCGCCGCTCTCGGAGGGCTCGGAGCAGTCCTCCGATACTTGGTCGACCTCGCCGTGACCTCTCGACTCGGTCGACACCTCCCCTGGGGGACCATGACGGTCAACGTCCTCGGGTCGGGCTTCGGCGGGATCATCATCGGGGCGACGACCTATCGAGGGGTCTCGAACGCCACGGCCACCGTGCTCCTCGTCGGACTCCTGGGTGGCTTCACCACCGCCTCGACGATCTCCTACGAGAACGCTCGGCTCTTCGGGGTCCGACGGATGGGCGCCGGACTCACCGTGCTCTTGGGTACCGCGGCTGCATCCTTCGGCGCAGGCCTCCTCGGCCTCTGGCTCGGCATGACCACGACGTAGAGCCTCAGGCCTCCCCTGCCAGTCTGCTTTCCGGTCGTCCCCAACGGGTCGAGTGGGGGTCGGTCGGCTCTTCTCGGCTCGCCGTGTAGTAGTAGGCCGCCACGGACAGGCGCATCACCCCGGGGGGCGTCGCAAGCGGCGTGGGATGGCCGTGGAACGAGTCGCTGGACGTAGTGAACACGACGAGCCGGTTGAACTGCGGTTCGATGGCCTCGACGAGCCGAGTCATCGTGGGGTCCCAGAGCTCGAGATGCCCGCCCCACGCGGGGTCCCAGCCCTCGTTGAGGTAGAGCAGCGCGTTGAGCCGACGGTGCAGGCCGGTCGAGTGGTTGGAGAAGTCCGCATGTATGTCAAGCAGCCCGCCACTCGAGATCTGATGGAGGCCGCTACCCTCAAGCTGCGCATCAGCGATGAGCCGCGGGATACCGGTCAGCTCGGTCAGGGCCGAGAGGAAGGCGCCGCTATTCATCTCGGTGATGAGCGAGCGCGTTGCGGGACCCAGCATCGACCAGTTCGACTCGGCCGACTTCTTCTCGCGCTCGGAGTCGAAGCGGATCGACATCGCCTCAGGAGCTGGGAACTCTCCCACGACCTGGTGCAGGAGATCGGCGGGGAACAGATCATCGATAGCGATGTGGGGGAAGGCCTGAGCCGCCTGATACTGGCCGGCGAGCTTGTGGAGCCGCTCTGTGATCGCCGCGTACTCGAACTCTGGATGAGTTGGCATCTCGATGGCCTTTCTGCGGTTGGTTTGTGAGCTTCACTCTACGGCAGCGTCCGAAAATCGGGATCTTCGGATTTCACCGAGGTGCCACCTACCAACCACAGGGGCCTTCAGCCGGACTCCTCGATTCGAGCGTCTTGGGTGGGCACCAGGGTCCGCGCCGCTCGTGCCTCGTCGACCCGACGCACCGGGGTCGTCCGGGGAGCGGCGTGCAGGTTCTCCGGAGCCACGCGTGCCTCGTCGGCGATCCGATCGAGAGACTCGGCCAGCGCCTCAAGCGTTTGGAGGCTCTCGGTCTCGGTCGGCTCGAACATCAGGGCCTCGTCGATGATCAGCGGGAAGTAGACCGTCGGCGAGTGGAAGCCCTCCTCGAGAAGGCGCTTGGCCACATCGATGGCCTTCGCCCCGGTCTGGCGCTTGAGCTCGGTCCCGGTGACGACCACCTCGTGCATGCACATCCGGTCGTAGGCGGCGGGGAAGTTCTTCGAGATCCTCTTGCGCAGCCAGTTGGCGTTCAGGACCGCTCGCTCCGAGACCCGGCGCAGGCCGTCGCCGCCATGGACCTTGATGTAGGTCAGCGCCCGAGCGATAACCAGTGCGTTGCCGTGCCAGCCGTGCACCCGGCCGATCGACCTTTCTGGGGTGATCCAGCCGTAGCTCCCGTCGGCGAGGCGTGCTGCCTTGGGCCCCGGGAGGAAGTCGGCCACCCTCTGGCTGACTGCTACCGGACCGGCCCCCGGCCCTCCCCCGCCGTGCGGGGTGGCGAAGGTCTTGTGCAGGTTCATGTGGATGATGTCGAAGCCCATGTCGCCGGGCCGGACGACCCCCAAGATGGCGTTGAGGTTGGCTCCGTCGTAGTACAGCAGCCCGCCGACCTCGTGGACGGCAGCGGCGATCTCGGCGATGTCCTCTTCGAACATCCCGGCCGTGTTCGGGTTGGTCAGCATGATCCCGGCCACATCAGTGTCAAGGGCGGCCCGAAGCGCGTCGAGATCGACCAGCCCGCGCTCGTCGGTCGGGATGGTGGTGACGTCATAGCCCCCGAGGGTCGCCGATGCGGGGTTCGTGCCGTGGGCCGAGTCCGGGATCAGCACCCGTCGACGCCGGTCGCCGTTGGCCTCGTGATAGGCCCCCATCAGCAGGAGTCCCGTCAACTCTCCAGCTGCTCCGGCCGAGGGCTGCAGCGTCGCCGCGGCCATCCCGGTGATCTCGCACAGGGACTCCTCGAGCTCAACCAGGATCGCCAGCCACCCCTGGGTGAGCGATGCAGGGGCCCCGGGATGGACGTCGGCGAGGCCGGGCATCGCAGCGATGGTGTCGCAGAGCTTGGGGTTGTACTTCATGGTGCATGAGCCGAGCGGGTAGGCACCGAGGTCAACCGAGAACTGCCGATGGCTCAGGCGGGTGAAGTGAGCGACGAGGTCCCGCTCGGAGACCTCAGCGATCGGTACGGGCGAGTCGGCCAGAGCCCCAGAGGGGATCAGCTCGGAGAGCGGCCGCTCGGGGATCCCCGTCGTGCGGAGTTGATACGCGCTCCGGCCGGGCACCGACATCTCGAAGATCGTGGGCTCTCGGGCGTCACCGAGCAGCGGCGTCGACGCCGCCCGGCCTCCGGGAGCAGCGGACGTGGCGAGGTTCATCATCTCCTCCGTCATCGGGATACCACCTTGGTGAGTGCTGCGGCGAGCGCGTCGATCTCGGTCCGGGTCCTGCGCTCGGTTGCCGACATCAAGATGGTCCGATCTCGGACGGATGCATCGACCGATCCGTCACCCTCGTCAGTCAGGGAGCTGAGTGCGAGGCCTCCGAGGAAGCCCTCATCAGCCAGGCGATCGAGGACCACCGAGGCGTCCAGCGGAGTGGTCACGGCGACGTCTCGTGCCACGGGGACTCCAGGGAGCAGCGGGGTGACCCCGTCGATGGCCGTCACCTGGTCCGAGAGGTACCGGGTTGCGGTCACGCAGCGGGTGGCGACTTGGGCCAGGCCGTGGGTCCCGAGCCATCCGAGCTGGATGGCGGCCACGACAGCCATGAGCGTCTGGTTCGAGCAAACGTTCGATGTCGCCTTCTCTCGGCGAATGTCCTGCTCCCGGGCTCGGAGCGTGGTGACGTAAGCACGCCGGCCTTCGATGTCCAGGGTCTCTCCCACCAGCCGTCCCGGGAGGCGCCTCACCTGTTCGAGCGTGCAGGCGAAGAGCCCGAGGTAGGGACCGCCGTAGCTCAGCGGCGTCCCGAGGGACTGGCCCTCCCCCACCACCACGTCGGCTCCCTGGGAGCCGGGGGTCTTGAGGATCGAGGCCATGATCGGATCGGCCGCCACCACCATCAGGGCGCCGGTCTCGTCACAGTGGCGGCGCACGTCACCGAGATCCTCGAAGGTCCCAAGGTAGGTCGGATAGCCCACGACGACGACCCCTGGGGCCTCTCCTCCGGCGACGGCGTCGAAGTTCGACACACCGTTCACAAGAGGGACGTCGACGATCGTGTGCCCCGTCCCTCTGGCGTAGGTCTTGACCACGCTGCGCCAGTGCGGATGGACCCCGGCCGAGAGGTGGACGACCGCTCGCCGGCTGGCCGAGACGGCCAGGTTGATCGCCTCGACCACCGAGGCGGAGCCGTCATAGAGCGACGCGTTGGCCACCGGGAGCCCCGCCAGGCGTGCGACGAGCGTCTGGTACTCGAAGATCGCCTGGAGCACGCCTTGGGCGACCTCGGGCTGATAGGGCGTGTAGGCGGTGACGAACTCGCTGCGTCCCCCCAAGGCCCGGACCACCGGAGGGATCTCATGGTCGTAGGCACCCGCCCCGGCGAAGCAGACCATCGAGCTCGCCCCGCCGGTGTTCAGCTTCGCCAGAGATTCCATGGCATAGGCGACGTCGGGCTCAGGGATCCCCTGAGGGAGATCGAGACCGCCGGAGACCTGGAGGGCAGCGGGGATGGCGGCGAAGAGCTCCTCTACGGAGTCAAGGCCGAGGAACCCCAGCATCATGTCGATCTCTGCGTCGGTGTGCGGCGTGTAGTCCGGCACGTATCAGCTCCTTGGGGGCCAGAAGGGAAGGGGGACGAGGTCTGCGTCGAGGCTGCGCCCGCGGACGTCCACGGTGACGTGGTCGCCCTCGGAGATGCCGGAGTCAGCGTCGAGGAACCCGAGCGCGATCCCGACACCGAGCATGGGCGAGAAGTTGCCGCTCGTGGTGACGCCGACGGCCACGTCGCCCCTCAGGAGCGTTGCCCCGTCGCGAAGCGGCTGGCGGGTGCGACCCTTCATCCCCACCAGGCGCCGGCGTGGGCCCGCAGCCCGCTCGGCAAGGAGAGCGTTGCGCCCGCGGAAGGACGGCTTGTCCCAGCCAACCACCCACGACAGCCCCGCCTGGAGGGGCGTGATGCCCGCTCCGAGCTCGTGTCCGTGGAGGGGAAGACCAGCCTCGAGGCGAAGCGTGTCGCGTGCGCCGAGACCCGCAGGGGTGATCCCCGCTCCGAGGATCCGGTCGAACAGGTCCACGGCCGCGTCGTTGCGAACCGCGATCTCCACCCCGTCTTCACCGGTGTACCCGGTTCCCGCCACCGTCACCTCGAGACCGTCGATCACCACCGAGGCGACGTCGAAGCGCTTCACCTGGGCGGCCTCTCGGCTCACGGTTGAGAGACGCTCACGTGCCTCTGGACCCTGGATGGCCAGGATCGCCCGGGTGGCGGTGACATCCTCGCCCCCGATGGCGGCGAGGACCCTGTCGGTGTTCGAGGCGTTCGGCATCACGTCGAAGACCTCCTCGGACCGCCACCACACGATGATGTCGTCGAGGACCGATCCGTCATCGTCGAGCAGGTGGGTGTACTGCGCCCGGCCCGGACGGATCTTCCCGAGATCGTTCGTCAGGGCCTCTTGGAGCGATCGGTGGGCATCGGGCCCCTGGATCGAGACGGTGCCGAGGTGGCTGACGTCGAAGACCACCGCGCCGTGGCGACACGCACGGTGCTCAGCGACGGTCCCCTCGGCGTAGGCCAGGGGCATCTCCCATCCACCGAACTCGACGAGCTTGGCACCGATCGCCTCGTGGCGCTCGAAGAGCGAGGTCCTCTTGAGGTTCCCGGTCTCGGTCATGGCTCTCCCCTACGCCGCGTCATTGTTCGGGACTGCGATTCCATGACGGCCAGCGAGAGCGTTGAAGTCGCGCTGGTAGACGACGGCGAGGTCGACCTCAGGGTAGAGCTCTCGCAGGCGGCGCACCTTGGCGTTCTTCCGTGTCCCCAGGCGTTGGTCGGCGGTCGTCAGCTCGACGAAGCAACGGAGCTCGGGCAGCCAGAAGTCGGGGCGGAACCCCGAGCGTGGGGTCCCGTCGCTCCCCCATCGCAAGGGGAATTCGATGGGCTCGTAGACCCACTCGATCCCATAGAGGTCGAGCAGGGACGCGAAGACTCGCTCGGAGGGATGGGCAAAGCGCCTCTGTGCTGCAGGAGCTGAGGAGGGGTGACGGCGCCGCCCAAGGCGACTTTCGGGCGGCGCGTCGATCATGCGGTTCTGACTCGCGGATCGACGATCTCCGTGCCCTCGGACACTGAGGAGATCGCGATGATCGAGGCGTTGAGCTCCGAGACGACCCCGCCCATCGGCACGACGTTCAAGACGCCCTGCCCTCCAGCGAGGAGGTCGACGATCTCTCCGTTGGACATCGCCAACACCGAGTTGGAGCTCGAGAGGATCAGGCTGGCCGAGGCAAGGTCGGCAAGGAGGTTCTCGCGCAGGCAATCGACGGCCTGGCGAGCCCGCTGCAGCGAGACCCCGGCATCGAGGAGCTGCTTG
>JADGOD010000232.1 GCA_017883125.1 Acidimicrobiales bacterium | reverse complement strand
TGCGAACCGTCTCCTCGAACAACACCGGCGTGGGCCTCCCGGTATCGAGGTACAGCGTCCCGCCGAACTTGAGCACCGTGTTCATGGTCTGATTGCCGGCGAACGTGTGGCTCCACGGGAGCCAGTCGAGGAACACCGGGGGCTCCTGCTCGAGGAAGCTCCACAGCATGCCCTTGGCCGCCATGTTCGAGACCAGCATCCGTTGTGTGGTGATCACGGCCTTCGGCACGCCGACCGATCCCGATGTGAACAGGAGCTTGGCCACCGTGTCGTGGCCTACGCCCAGGAACGCGGACCGGACGGCGCCCTCGTCCGATTGGCCCTCGAGCTCGGCGTAGTCGAGCATCGTGCCGTGCGCACCCCGGGCGGCGACCACCCGCCCGTCATGCACATCGAGCGTGTCCACCACGGCCTTGCCGAACTGATCGAGGTCCTCGACGTAGACCAGGCCGGGATTGAGCATCGCGAATGCCGCCCGCAGGTTCCGATGGTCCTCGGCCAGCAGCGACCAGCCGGTTGACACCGGGCAGATCGGGACGCCGACGTGCATGGCCGCGAGTGCGAGGAGGGCGTGCCGCACGGAGTTCCCCGACAGCACCATGATCGGACGCGTCGCCGACACGTCCTGGCCGAGGAGCCAGGTGGCGATCGCGTGGACGCGGGATCGCGCCTCGCCGAAGGTGAGCGGACGCCAATCAGCGTCCTCGAGGTCGCGCTCCATCAGGAACGGGCGGGAGGGATCCTCGTCGGCCCACCGTTCCAGCCACTCGCCAACGCAGCGGTCCAGCCGGGGCAGCGGCTGGGTGGACCTGAACAGCATCGAGCCGTCGACCCGCTCCTCGAGGGCCACCGAGACGTCGGCGAACAGGCGCACCTGGTTAGCCATGTTCGCAAGCTACTTGTGATCCGCAGGTGTTGTCAATCCCGTGGACCCCACCGGCGGACGGAGTCCGGCCAGGCAATCGAGCAGCGACTCGAGAAAGGCCTGTCGGGCACCAGGGCGGAGGTCGTGCATCATCCGCTCCTCCAAGTGGTCCACCGCTGCGTCGCACCGCGCCAGAAGCTCGCGGCCGGGGTCCGTGAGCGTCGCCGGGAGGACGCGGCCGCGACCCTGGTCGGGCGCCCGCGTGATCAGGCCCCGCCCGATCAGCCCCTCGGTGATCTGCTGCATCGCCTGCGGGCTCACGTATGTTCGACGCGCCAGCTGCGCGTTGGTGAGGCCGGAGCGGCGTCCCAGGATGCTCAGGGCCGTGTACTCGGGCAGGCTGACGGCGAACGGGGAAAGGGTCTCGGCGAGCCACAGGCGGAGGAGTCGATCCAGGCGCGCCACCAGGTAGCTCACCCGCGGCTGCGCCGGCGAGCCGGGCTGCGCGGCTGGCCTCGTCGGGTCGGGGGCTGTCATCGGCCCATTATGCGGGGACCGGCGGGTCATCGTGTCAAGCGAGTTGCGATACCCTCGCGGCATGGAGATCCATCTCGAAACCGTGAGGGCCATCGACATGCACGTGCACCTCGAGGTCTCGGCCTCGGGGCATGATGGTCTCGGGCCCGCCCTCCGAGCCGGCGCCAACAGGTACTTCGGCCGGGAGACGCCGCTCCCCACGGCGGATGAGATCGCGGCCTACTACCGGGAGCGGTCGATGGCGGCGGTCCTGTTCGCGGTTGATGCCGAGCGGATGACGGGCGTCCCCCCCGTACCGAACGACGAGGTGCTCGCGGCCGCGCGGGCGAACCCCGACGTGCTGATCCCGTTCGTGAGCGTCGATCCGGCCCGAGGGGACGCCGCCATCGCCGAGGCGCGGCGGCTCATCGGTGCCGGGGCGCGGGGGTTCAAGCTGCACCCGCCACTGCAAGGGTTCTCCTCGAGCGACCGACTGGCCTATCCCCTGTACGAGGTCATCGAGTCGGCCGGCTTGCCGGTCATCATGCACACTGGGCACAGCGGCATCGGCGCTGGGCTGCCGGGCGGCGCCGGGATCCGGCTCAGGCACGGCAACCCGATGGACCTCGACGACGTGGCGGCGGACTTCCCCAACCTGACGATCGTGCTCGCGCACCCGTCATTTCCCTGGCAGGACGAGGCGCTGTCGGTCGCCCTGCACAAGCCCAACGTGTACATCGACCTGTCGGGCTGGCTGCCGCGGTACTTTCCGCCGCAGCTCGTGCGCTACGCCGACACCCTCCTGGCCGACAAGGTCATGTTCGGCTCGGACTATCCACTGATCTCGCCCGACCGCTGGCTCGCGGACTTTGCCGACCTCGAGATTCGTGACGACGTGCGGCCCCGCATCCTGCGGGGGACCGCTGCCCGGGTGCTCGGCCTCGAGGTGTCCGGCAGGACGCCCTAGTCAGAACGGGTAGGGATGGCTGCCGCTCTGGACGGTCACCCACTTCAGCTCGGAGAACTCGTCGAGCGCGGCGGCGCCACCGAAGCGGCCCCACCCACTGTCCTTGACGCCGCCGAACGGCATCTGCGGCTCGTCACCGATCGTCTGCTCGTTGATGTGCACGATGCCGGCCTCGATCCGGTCGGCGAGGGCCAGGCCCCGATCGGTGTTGGTGGTGATGATCCCCGCGGACAGGCC
>JADGOD010000231.1 GCA_017883125.1 Acidimicrobiales bacterium | reverse complement strand
CTCGCTGTTGATCGCCGCATAGACGTGAGCCTCGATCGGCCCCTGGGTGTCGGCCGCCGCAGCGCAGGTGAGGGCGACGAGGCGCCTGTTGCGTCGGCTGAGCCCGGGACGGTTCCAGATGTCAGCGAAGACGAAGTCCAGCATCCCCGCACCGGTGAACGGGGAGTCGCCCTCATCGAACGGGACGGTCATGACGTCACGGTAGGTATCCAGCCCCCGCTGACGCCGCTCGCCGAGAGATCCCCGTCCAGGTGGATTTCCTTGGTTCTCTGACATCGCTCCCCGATCCCCGTCGTCCGACCTCTGAGCCGACCTCTCGGGAGCGCCCGTCATAGCCCCCCCCAGGCTGGCAACGTCTACCAGTATCGTCCATCGAGAGAGATGATCTGGGCTCTTGACCCACGTCCACGGTGTGCCGACCAAGGTCGAGCGCCAGCCGGCCGGAGGTGAGCGACGGCCCATCGAGGAGGGGACTGCCATGGAAGAGCTGGAAGGGAAGGTTGCCGTGATCACCGGCGGGGGGAGCGGCATCGGCAGGGCCAGCGCCATCGCTCTCGCGGGTGCCGGCGTCCGCATCGTGGTCTCGGATATCGATCCCGGGCGCTGCGATGATGTCACCTCTGAGATCAACGCCGCAGGCGGAAGGGCGGTCGGCCAGGCATGTGACGTGACCTCTGATGCCGACATGGCATCGCTCCGCGATCGGGCGCTGTCGGAGTTCGGCGGCGTCGACATCGTGATGAACAACGTCGGTGTCCTCGTCTTTGGCCGGCCCGAGAACATCCCGATCGCTGCCTGGCAGCGGATCGTGGACACGAACCTTCTCTCGATCGCCCGGAGCATCTCGGTGTTCCTGCCCGACCTGCTGGCACAGGGGAGTGGTCACTTCATCAACACCGCTTCGACTGCGGGGCTCTACGGATACAGCTTCGAGCGACTTCCCTACTCGGCCACCAAGGGCGCCGTGGTGGCCCTCACCGAGGCTCTCGCGCTCTACTGCGTCCCCCAGGGCGTCGGCGTGACCCTGCTCTGCCCCGGGCCGGTGGCGACCAACATCGCCGAGCAGATGCAGGTCTTCGGGGAGATCGGCCCGATCCAGGCTCCTGAGCTCGAGATGCTGGATCCGTCCGTGGTGGGCGACCAGGTCCTCGACGCGATCCGCAAGGAGATCTTCTTCGTCCCGACCCACCCAGAGGTCCATGAGATCCTCATCGAGAGGGCCAAGGACCCCGAAGGGTTCCTCAAGCGACACATCGACCTCATGGGTTCTGCTGGATCCTCGGACGACTAGCTCCGAAGGGCACCGCTCCCGGAGCGGCGCATGCTCCATCTCTCGTCATGGTGGCGACGGGCGAGGAGGGGATGGGCCGCAGAGGGAGCCCCGGCGTGTGCGCTCAGGTCGCCGGAGCCCCGAGGTCTCTCTGGTCCTGGCGAAGGACTCTCAGGATCTCCTCGTCCGGCCCGAGGAGGTACGCCTGGTCGCCGCCCTCGAAGCGCGTCCCTCGGCGGGGTGGATGCTCGAAGGTCCCTCCACCGCTGTCCCGTCGGATCCCGATCACCCGGGTCTGCGCCGAGAGGTCCTGCATGGCCAGCCCCTGGAGGCCGCCGCCGGGGGCGATCGGCAGCCGCCCGACAAGGAACGGCTGGCGGTCGATGAAGAAGGTGGCGATCACGTCGAGGCCGAGCGCTGCCCCCACGAACCACGGGGCGGCGAGTGCGGCGGTGGATCGCACGTAGCGGAAGCCGAAGCTCCGCTCCATCGTCTGGGCGAGGTTCCGATCGAGCACCCTGAAGACCACGGGGACGTCCTGCCAGTGGTCTCCGAGGGTGTCGCGGACCGCAAGAGCGGTCTCGATGTTGGTGAAGTCGTCGCTGGTCAGCACGATGACAGCGCTGGCGTGCGCCAGGTTGACCATCGAGAGGGTCTGACGCTGGGTGGCATCGGCGATGACCACGGGGACGTCCAGCGCTCGGACCCGACTCAGATACCGGTTGGTATCGTCCCGCTCGACGACGACGACCTGAGTTCCTTCGGCGACGAGGCGATCGACCACGTCGACGCCGATGGAGCCGAGGCCGATCACGATGACGTGCCCGGCCATCCTGGGCACCTGGCGGCGCCCGAGCGACTGGTCGATCCTCCGACCCACGAGGAGGTTGGTGAAGAGCACGAAGGTGACGGTGGTGAGCGTGACGCCGATGATGATGAGGAAGATGGCGAACACCTGCAGCCACGCCTCCTGCCTGGCGAACGAGAAGTCACCGAATCCGACGGTCGCCACCGTCTCGACCACGAAGTAGAGGGAAGACAGGACGTTGAGATGCTCGGCGGATCCAGGAGCCCGGTAGGCGAGGCGGACGACGACGGTGGAGATCACGATGAGGACCCCGATCGCCATGAGGGCCGTGAAGACGCCACGGGTGCTCTCGGAGGTGACGTCCGAGAACCGGCGGTTCAGCCGCGTGAGGAACGGGATCTTCCGGATCTTGGAACGTACGTCGCTCGTCATGTTCAACGAGGACTCGTCGAGCTCCTCGGGGGTCCCGAGCACCGCGACCATGTCCCCCGATTTGATGAGGTGGTCTCTGCCCGGGCAGAGGGCCATGTCGCTGCCGTCGCCCGGGGTGATCGCCACCGGTGCCAGAGCACCGAAGAGCTGACGGAACGTGACGCCATCGCCATGATCGCCGTCGACGAGTGACTGGACGACGTCGAACCTCCTTCCCTCGAGCTGGAGGCTGTGGTGGTTCTGGTGGAGGCACACCTCGACGAACGAAGGCGCGGTCAAGACCGCGGAGTTGAGAACCGCTCCTGGCTCGATCACCCCCCGCAGGGCGTCGGCGACCGATGAGTTCTCCATCTGGACGACGAGTCTCACGTCAGGACGCTTCTCCCTGATCCACAGCGCTATCTCGAGGGTCGCCAGCTCATCGGTGTCGGCGCAGATCACGGCGCTGGCTCGGTCGAGACCGGCTCGCAGGAGGCAGTCTCTGAGGTTCGAACCCTGGTTGAGATACGGGACCCCCCATTTCTTGACGATTCCCGCCCGACGCTCGTTCGGGTCGTCATCGACCACGGCGACCGGGACGCTGGAGAGATGGAGGAGCTCG
The DNA here is from genome assembly GCA_017883125.1 of Acidimicrobiales bacterium. Lineage (GTDB taxonomy): Bacteria > Actinomycetota > Acidimicrobiia > Acidimicrobiales > RAAP-2 > CAIUMH01. The sequence goes on along the minus strand of JADGOD010000231.1, from coordinate 103 downwards.
ACGACCCGCAGCCCGACGCCCTTGAGGCTCGCCACGATGACGTGATCTCGGAGGCCCTCACTCTGGACACCGCCTTGATGTGACTCCGTCACGAGCGAACCTT
>JADGOD010000230.1 GCA_017883125.1 Acidimicrobiales bacterium | reverse complement strand
GGTCAACGGCGACGAGATCTTCATCGGCGCCTCACGGCTGGTCCTCGAGGCGCCCTAGATGCACCTCTTCCAGGTCCTCGGGGCATCGACCAACTACCAGGCGATCATCCGCCCGCTTCAGTGGTTCGTCGTCGGGCTGATCTTCCTCTTCTTCCTGCGCGTGATCCGCGCCGTCTACGTCGAGACGAGCCCCGGAGGCCGCCGCAAGGAGCGCGCCCATCGCCCCCGGGGGCGCTCGGGAGCGGGCCTCGTGATCATCGAGCCCGCCGAGCGTGATGGCGAGCACTTCGACCTCGAGGCCGAGCGCGACTTGAGCATCGGCCGCTCGGTCACCTGCGACCTCGTCATCGCCGACGACGTCTACGCCTCGACGGTCCACGCTCGGGTCACCCGAGATCAGTCGGGCCTCTTCATCGAGGACATGGCGTCGACGAACGGCACCTACGTCAATGCCGAGCGCATCGACCGGCCGACGCGTCTGACCCGGGGTGACGTCGTCCAAGTCGGAGGGACGATCCTCGAGGTCACGCGATGACCGTGCTGCGGGCCGGCAAGGCCACCGACGTCGGCCAGGTCCGCCCCGAAAACCAAGACGCCGTCTTGGCCGACGTGAACCTCTTCGCCGTGGCTGACGGCATGGGAGGCCACGCCGGAGGAGAGATCGCCTCCGCCACCGCCGTCGAGACCCTCGAAGGCTCGCTGAGCACGATCAGCACGCCCTCGGGCCTCCTCGACGCCCTCCGCGCCGCCAACCGGATCATCGCCGAGAAGAGCGCCGAAGACCCCACCTTGGCCGGGATGGGCACCACCGCGGTGGTGGCCACCCTCGTCGGCACAGAGTCCGGCGACGTGCTCTTGGTCGCCAACGTCGGTGACTCGCGCGCCTATCACTTCCACAGCGGCGAGCTCACCCAGGTCACCAAGGACCACTCCCTGGCGGCCGAGCTGCTCCGCGAGGGGAGCATCACCGAGGAGGAGGCGGCCGCGCACCCCCAGCGCCACGTGATCACCCGGGCGCTGGGAACCGCGGCGGAGATCGACGTCGACTTCTTCGAGCTCCGGCTCGCTTACGGGGACCGCGTGGTGCTCTGCAGCGACGGCCTCACGAACGAGATCAGCGACGAAGAGATCATCCGGGTGCTGCGCACCGTCACCGATCCGACAGAGGCCGCTGAGGACATGGTCCGCCGCGCCAACGCCCATGGTGGCCACGACAACATCTCGGTGGTGGTCATCGACGCCCTCGTGGCCGAGCCCGAGGACGAGGCTCCCGCCCCGGCGGCGACCGCCTCGATCTCCCCGCCCCCCGAGGCGCCAGAGCACGAGGGCTGGCTGGCCCGGCGCCGCCGGCTCGGCGTCCCCCGAGCGCTGACTGCCCGGGTCATCGGCTTCGCCGTGCTGGTCATCGCCCTTCTGGCCGGCTCCTGGTACTTCCTCAAGTGGTACGCGAACTCGTCGTACTACGTCGTCAGCCGAGGCAGCCAGATCGTCGTCTACCAGGGTCAACCCGGTGGCCTGCTGTGGTTCCAGCCGCGCCTCGTCGAGGTCACCAACACCTCGATGGACCAGGTGCTCCCGATCCGCAAGCCCATCCTCGTCAGCGGCGTGGTCGAGCCGTCGCTGAGTGCGGCGAACAACTACGTGGCGAACCTCGCCGAGGAGTTCACGAGCACCTCGACGTCACCGACCACGACCACCGTTCCCGGTGCTGGTGGCGTGACGACCCCGACGCTTGCGGGCGGCTGAGCACCATGGACAAACGGATCCGGATCATGGCGCTCGTCATCCTCGTGCTGTTCGGCGCGATCCTCGTCCAGGCGGCCAACGTCCAGTTCCGCCAGTCCACCAAGCTCGCCAACTCACCGAACAACCCTCGGGTGCATCAGGCCCAGCTCAACCAGAGCCGAGGAGTGATCCTGGCCGCCGATGGATCGAAGCTCGCGGAGTCGGTCCCGACGATCAAGGGCCAGCGCAAGTACCAGCGGATCTATCCGTACGGCTCTTTGATGGGCCAGATCACCGGCTACGACTCTCCGATCTTCGGGACCTGGGGCATCGAGGCGCAGTACAACTCGGCGCTGCTGACCCACGCCCAGCCGGCGAGCTCGCTCTCCCAGGTGCTCTCTCCGTCGAGCTCGACGAACTCGGTGGCCCTGACCATCGTGCCGGTGCTCCAGAGGCTGGCCCAGCAGCAGCTGGCCGGCCGGGACGGCGCCATCGTGGCGCTGAACCCCACCACCGGGGCCGTCCTGGCGATGTACTCGAACCCCACCTACGACCCCACCCCGCTGGTCTCGCCGAGCGGCGCCATCGAGAAGTTCGTCTGGGGCCAGGACCAGGTGAAGAACGCCAACGGCTTCGAGCCGCTGGTGGCCCTGAGCTACCAGGGGGTGTTCCCACCGGGCTCGACCATGAAGGTCGTCACGACCACGGCCACCTACGGCCTGCGTCCCGACCTCGTGAACAAGTCGTATCCGAAGCTCCCCACCACGCCGCTGCCCGACACCAACCAGACGCTGTCGAACTACAATTTTGGCTCGTGCGGCGGGACCGTGGCCGAGATGCTCCCGCCCTCGTGCGACACCGGCTTCGCCCTGCTCGGTCTCGACCTGACGGCGCCGACGATGTGGTTCCAGGCCGCGGCCTTCGGGTTCGACTCCCGGCCTCCGCTCGACATCCCCGGCGTGGCCATCTCGAACTTCCCGACGCCGGCCCAGCTCGCCCACAACCGCCCCGGTCTCGCCTACGCCGCGATCGGCCAGGGCGACGTGACCGCCTCGGCGCTGCAGAACGCGCTCGATGCCGCCGCCATCGCCAACGGCGGCGTGGTGATGACCCCTCACCTCATGCGCGAGATCCGCACCCAGCAGGGCGATCTGGTCAGGGCCTTCAAGCCGACGGCGTGGAGAACCACCACCAACAAGGCCACCGCCGCCCAGGTCTCGACCCTGATGCAGCAGGTCGTGACCCAGGGCACCGCCGGGGGGATCTTCAACCCCGCCTCCAAGGTGGCGGCCAAGACCGGAACCGCTCAGACCTCGGCGACCTCCGTGAACCTGAAGACCGACGACTGGATGATCGCCTTCGCTCCGGCCGACAACCCGCAGATCGCCATCGCCGTCGTGCTGCCCTTCCAGCCTCTCTCGGCGACCGGTGCCCAGGTGGCCGGTCCGATCATGAACTGCATGGTCCAAGGGGCCCTGGCCTACGCCGCCGGGCAGCCCGTCGTCAACACCCCCTCGACGTGCGCAGGATGACCACACCAGATGCAGAGTTCCGTCCTTCCGGCGACGTAGGCTGATCGTCCAATGGAACCGGTAGACGAGGCACGCGTCTTCTCGAATCGCTATGAGCTGACCCACCTCATCGCGCGTGGGGGGATGGCTCAGGTCTATAGGGCCCACGACCTCCTGCTGGATCGAGTCGTGGCGCTCAAGATCCTCTTCCCCGAGCTCAGCGTGGACCCGACGTTCGTCGAGCGGTTCCGCCGCGAGGCTCAGGCCGCCGGCAAGCTGAGCCACCCGAACATCGTGCCGGTCTTCGACTGGGGCGAGGACGCCGGCACGTACTTCATCGTCATGGAGTTCATCGACGGCGATCCGCTCTCGACGACGATCCGCGACCAGGGCACGATCGCCCCCACCCGGGCCGCGGTGATCGCCGCCAGCGTGGCGGGCGCCCTCTCCTACGCGCACCGCCACGGCGTCGTCCACCGGGACGTCAAGCCGGGCAACGTCCTGCTCACGAACGACGGCCAAGTCAAGGTCACCGACTTCGGCATCGCCCGGGCCATCAACACCGAAGAGGGCCTGACCCAGGTCGGCTCCGTCATGGGCACCGCCACGTACTTCTCGCCCGAGCAGGCCGAGGGCGCCGTCGTCGGTGCCCGCAGCGACGTCTACTCGCTCGGCATCGTGCTCTACGAGATGCTCGTCGGTCGTCCCCCGTTCCAGGGAGACTCGCCGGTCGCCGTGGCATCCAAGCACGTCCGTGACGTCGCCCCGCTCCCCCGCACGTTCGTGGCCGATCTCCCCGTCGGCATCGAGGCCGTCACCATGATGGCGATCGCCAAGGCGCCCGACGACCGCTACGCCTCCGCCGAGGACATGCGCGCCGACCTGGTCCGCTTCATCGACGGCGAGCCGGTCTTGGCCGACGATCCCGAGGTCGCCGCCGCCCACGCGGTGAACGCCACCACCACCATGGGCGCCATCAGCAACACCCAGGCGGTGCCGATCTTCCCCGGTCCCCGCACCGACCTGGCCCATCGCAAGCGCAGGGACACCCGCCGGATCTGGATCATCGCCCTGGTCGCCCTCTTGATCGCCGCACTGGCCGCCGGAGCGGCGGTGATCGCCTCCCAGAAGAAGGCCGGTCCCCTGGTCGTGCCCAACGTGGTGGGGATGAGCCTGGCCAAGGCGACCTCCACCCTCTCGGGCGACGGCCTGGCCATCGGAACGGTCACCACGGTGGCGTCGGACAAGCCGAAGGGCACCGTGCTCTCGACGAACCCGAACGTGGGGCTCCCCGTCGCCAAGGGGACCAAGGTCAACGTGACCGTCTCGGACGGCTCCGGGGCGGTCAGGGTGCAGGTGCCCAACGTAGTGGGCAAGCAGCTCCCCGACGCGGAGGCGATGCTGGTCTTCCTCGGCTTCCAGTTCTCCGTCCAGACGTCGAACGTGGCCGCGACGTCGGCGAACCCGGCCAACTCGGTGCTCAGCCAGACCCCCACCGCCGGCCAGTCCGAGCCGAGGGGGACGTCGGTCGCGCTGACCGTCGTCGCTACGCCCACCTCGGTGATCGTGCCGACGCTCCTCGGGCAGCAAGCCAGCCAGGCCGGCGCCATCCTCGGACAGGCCAACCTGAACCTGGGGGCTCAGACAACGGCGTGCTCGAACTCCTACGGCACCGGCATCATCACCTCGTCGAACCCACCGAGCGGCTCATCTGCCCCTCCGTCGAGCTCGGTGGACATCGTGGTCTCGAGCGGCTTCTGCACCTCGGTGCCGGGGTTCGGAGCGACGACGACCTACGCGGAGTACCAGATCGCCCTCAACGACAGCCACCTCGTGCCGTCCTCCTCGTGCCTGCCCGTCTACCTCGTCACGGCGACGAACCCGCCACCGGGCACCCAGCTCTCCTACGGCAACTCGGTCCAGGTCACCTGCACGCCACCGGTGACGTCGACGACCGCTAGCAGCGGCGGCGGCAGCGGCGGCTTCCACTACTAGCAACGGTCGGCAGAGCGGCCCGAGGAGGGACGCTCTGAGCTAGGCGCCGGCCAAGCGGAGGAAGTTGGCCAGCAGCGACGGCCCCGAGGGGGTCAGGATCGACTCGGGGTGGAACTGGACCCCCTCGATCCGGAGCTCGCGGTGGCGCAGGCCCATGATCACCCCCTCGGCGGTGGTCGCGCTGACCTCGAGGACGTCGGGCACCGTCGCCGGATCCACGGTCAGCGAGTGGTACCGGGTGGCGACGAAGGGGTTCTCCAAGCCGGCGAAGACGCCCTTGTTGTCGTGGTGGATCTCGGAGGTCTTGCCGTGCATGAGGGTCGGGGCGGCGACCACGTCGCCGCCGAAGACCTCGCCGATGGCCTGATGGCCGAGGCAGACCCCGAGCATCGGGACCTCGCCGGCGAGCTCTCTGATCACCTCACAGGTGATGCCGGCGTCCCTGGGTCGGCCGGGTCCCGGCGAGAGCAAGAGGGCGTCTGGCTTCAGGGACCGGATCGTGTCCACGTCGATGGCGTCGTTGCGGAAGACCTGCGGATCGGCGCCGAGCTCCCCGAGCTCCTGGACCAGGTTGTAGGTGAACGAGTCGTAGTTGTCGATGATCAGAACTCGGGTGGCCACAGCGTCGAGGCTATCTGGACTCAGGACCGTCCCGTTCCTGGCTAGAGTCCCCATCCATGGCGAAGAACTCTGGACCTGGCAGCTCGTCGCGGCGGGGACGTTCGGCGGAGGGCCGGGCCAACCCCAAGGGGGGCCGGCACATCGGCCGCTACACCGACCCGATCGAATCGGGTCGCTACACCGTGGCGACCCCCAAGAGCGCCAAGGTCAGCCCCCGCTGGTGGGCCCCGACCATGCTGGGGTTGATGCTCGTGGGCGTGGTCACGATCCTGTGCAACTACCTGGGTGTCTTCGGGACCCCGTCGGGCTGGACGTTGCTCATCGGCCTCGGGCTGATCGCAAGCGGCTTCGTCATGGCCACCGGTTACCGCTGATACGACGAAACGGGCCGCACCGCGCCTCTCGAGGGTTAACGAGAGGCGGGCACGGCCCGCTCGCTGAGCGCGTGCGCTCGATGAGCTAGCCGAGACGCTCGATGATGGTGGCGTTCGCCATGCCACCACCCTCGCACATCGTCAGCAGGCCGTAGCGGCCGTTCGTGCGCTCGAGCTCGTTGAGCAGCGTGGCGGTGAGCTTCGCACCCGAGGCTCCGAGCGGGTGGCCCAGCGCGATGGCCCCGCCGTTCACGTTGACCGTGCTCATGTCAGGGTGGTGCTCCTTCTCCCACGCCAGGACGACCGAGGCGAAGGCCTCGTTGATCTCGGTCAGGTCGATATCGTCCATGGTGAGCCCAGCCCTCTCGAGCGCCTTGGTGGTCGCAGCAATCGGACCGGTGAGCATCTTGATCGGGTCGGAGCCGACGACGGCGAAGGAGACGAAGCGTGCCCGGGGGGTGAGACCCAGGGCCTCGGCCTTCTCCTCGCTCATGATCAGCATGGCCGACGCACCGTCGGTGATCTGCGAGGAGTTCCCCGCAGTGATCTTGCCGCCCTCCTTGAAGGCCGACTTGAGGTTGGCCAGGGTCTCGATGGTGGTGTCAGGCCGGATGCCCTCATCGGCGGAGAGGATCTCGTCGGTGGCCTGGCCGTTCTCGTCGCGGACGGCGATCTTGATGAGCTCTCTGTCGAAGCGGCCCTCGGCGGTGGCCTGGACGGCACGGCGGTGGGACTCGGCGCTGAAGGCGTCGAGGTCCTCGCGGCTCAAGCCCCACTGATCAGCGATCATCTCGGCACCGATGCCCTGGTTGACGAGGCCGCCGATCGGCTAGTAGCGGGCCATGACTCGGGGACCGAAGGGGTAGCCGAGCTCACGGACGACCGAGGAGCCCATGGGGACCCGGGACATCGCCTCGATGCCCGAGGCGACCACGATGTCGTAGGCGCCGGCCATGATGCCCTGGGCACCGAAGTGCATCGCCTGCTGGGAGGAGCCGCACTGGCGGTCGATGGTGGTGGCGGGCACCGACTCGGGCCAGCCGGCGGCCAGCACCATGTTGCGGCCGACGTTGTTCGACTGGTCAGCGACCTGGATGACGCAGCCGGTGATCACGTCATCGACGAGAGCCGGGTCGAGATCGTTGCGCTCCTGGATGGCCTTCAAGACCTCGGAGCCGAGGTCGACGGCGTGCCACTTGCTGAGCTTCCCGTTGCGCTTCCCTCCGGGGGTGCGGACGGCGTCGACGATCACTGCGTTAGCCATGGGGGGCCTCCACTCTCACTCCGGCGGCACAGTCGCCTGCCGGTTCTGGTCCTCACGAGGCTAGCGCGAAGAGCCGATGTAGGGTCCTTGGCCATGGCCGGTGAGCACAAGAACATGGATCGGTGGCTGGGCGACGGCGGGATGCCCCTCATCGGGGCCGTCGGGGCGTCCTTGGACGCCTACGGCGTCGATGGAGAGGACCTCGGGTGGGTCGAGGGTGCCTTCACCCCCACGGAGCTGGCGTGCAACCCCCTCGGGATCGTCCAGGCCGGCGTCCACGCCGTGCTCCTCGACGCAGCGATCAACTTCGCCATCAACGCAGCGATGCGAAAAGGGGACCGGCCCAAGGCCACCTTGGAGATCAAGGTCGAGACCATGCGCCCCGCACTTGGCGGCGAGACCTACGCCATCCGCGGCGAGGTCGTGAGGCTCACCCGGCAGGTCGCCTACGGCGAGGGCACGATCCGGGACGGATCCGGGGCGCTTCTCTCCCGAGCCACCGCCACCTTCCTCCTCACGCGCTCCGAGCCCTGATCTCTGCGGGCGGCGGCCGGTTTCGCTAGAGTCCGGAAATGGATTCAACCACGCTCATCGGCACCTACCGGCTTCTCGACCACCCCTTCTACCGCCGTTGGGAGGAGGGGACCCTCGTGGACGGCGAGCTGGCCCAGTATGCGGCGCAGTACCGCTTCTTCGAGGCCCAGCTGCCCACGTACCTCTCGGCGCTCCTCGAGATCACCGAGACCCCGGCCCAGACCCGCCTCGTTCACAGCAACCTGGCCGACGAGGTCTCCGGGCCGTCGACGCACCTCGAGCTCTTCGACCGGTTCGCCGCTGCGGTTCACGCTCCCGAAGGCGTCGAGATGAGCCCGGCGATGGCCGCGCTGGTGGCAACCTACGCAACCGCCCTCTCGACCGGTGATGTCGCCTACTGCCTGGGCGTGCTCGCCGGCTACGAGGTGCAGGCCGCAGAGGTGGCCGACACCAAGGGCGAGGGGCTTGCCACCCATTACGGCGTCACCGGAGAGGGACTCGACTTCTGGAGCCTCCACGCCCAGCTCGAGGCCGACCACGCCGCATGGACCCTTGAAGCCGCAGAGGGCCTCGACGCCGAGCGGGTCATCGCCGGTTCGCAGGCGTCCGCCAGTGCATGGTGGGCGTACCTCGACGAGCGCGAGGCGCTGGTCGCCTGCTGAGCTAGCGGCCGGGTGATCCCGGCCAGGTCGCCCCGACCGCCTCGAGCGAGGCGTCGAAGACCGCAGCGGCCAGGGCAGCGTCGGTCGCCTGGGCCGAGGCCTTCACGGGGACCGGATCGCCCCACAGCTCGAAGGGTCCGCCCGGTCCGACGTACCCTCCGGGCGGGATGGCCGAGTCGAGCGCGGCGTGCAGCGCAGGGAGCGCCCCTCGCTCGGTCCGCGGGCCGAGGTGCGCCCCGTAGAAGCCGGCGAGCCGGTCCAGCACCTTGTTCGTGTCTCTGGCCGGGCCGTTCCTGGCGAGCTCGCTGCGCGACCAGCCCGGGTGGGCGGCACGGATCGAGGCGGCCGAGCGAGCGGCGCGCAGGCGGCGATCGCCCTCGAAGCAGAAGTGGAGGTTCATCAGCTTGGTCGATCCGTACGCGGTGGCCGGCCTCTGATCATCGATCTCGAGAGGGGCGTCCGCAGCGAGCCTGCCCTTGCGGTGCACCAACGAGGAGATCACCACGATCCTCCCCCCAGTCGCCTCGAGCCCGCTGAGGAGCCCGGAGGTGAGGGCCACGTGTCCGAGGTGGTTCGCCCACAGCTGGCGCTCAGGTCCGTCGGGGCCGCGCAGGGCCATCACGCCCGCGTTGTTGACCAACAGGTCGATCTGCTCGGTGTTCGAGGTGATCTCGTCGATCGCCGCCCGGACGCTGTCGAGATCCTCGAGGTCGACGCGCACCACCAGCGGGGCGAGCCCAGGACCCGTCGAGACCATCTTCGACGCAGCGTCATCGGCCTTGGTCACGTTGCGACAGGCCATCACGACCCTGGCGCCCTTGGCCCGCAGGGCCCGGGCGGTCTCGTAGCCGAGCCCGCTGTTGGCGCCGGTGACCACCGCCACCTTGCCCGCCAGCGACGGGCTGTCCACCAACGACCAGGTGGTGGTCATCTCAGATGTGGTCGGCGGGGACCGTGCCGAGGCGGCCGGCCTCGAAGTCGGCGAAGGCCTGGCGGATCTCCTCGGCGGTGTTCATCACGAACGGACCATAGGCGGCGACGGGCTCGCGGATCGGCTGTCCACCGAGGATGAGCACGTCGAAGGAGCCGGTGCGCGAGTCCTGGGTGGCGTTCGCCTTCAGCTCGATGCCGTCGCCGGCTCCGAGCACGGCCAGCTGACCGGTGGCCAGGGGCGCTCCGTCAGGCCCGACGGATCCCTCGCCGCTGACCCCATAGACCAGGGCGTTGAAGCTGGGCTCCCACGGGAGCACGAGGCGCGCACCGGGGCTCAGGGTCACGTGGACCAGGCTGATCGGGGTGTGGGTCATGCCCGGTCCCTTGTGGCCGGCGACCGATCCAGCGATCACCCGGATGAGGGCGCCGCCGTCGTTGCTGGTGAGCAGCGTCACGGCATCGGCGTCGATGTCCTGGTACCGGGGCGAGAGCATCTTGTCGGCCGCCGGGAGGTTGACCCAGATCTGGAAGCCGTGGAAGAGCCCTCCGGAGACCACCAGGTGCTCCGGTGGCTTCTCGATGTGCAGGATGCCCGATCCGGCCGTCATCCACTGGGTGGCGCCGTTCTGGATCACCCCGCCGCCGCCGATCGAGTCCTGGTGCTGGAAGATCCCGTCGATCATGTAGGTGACGGTCTCGAAGCCGCGGTGGGGGTGCCACGGGGTGCCCTTGGGCTCACCGGGTGCGTACTGGACCTCGCCCATCTGGTCCATGTGGATGAACGGATCGAGGTCCTCGACCTTGACCCCGGCGAAGGCCCGCCGGACGGGGAACCCCTCGCCCTCGAAGCCCGAGGGCGCCGTGGTGCGCTGCTTGACCGGACGGATCACGGCATCGGGGTCCGTGAGCTCGACTCGGGGGAGGACAAGTGTGTTTTCGACCGTGACCGCAGGCATCGTGGGGATCCTTCTCTAGGCAGCGCTTAGTTCAACGTCGAGGTGATGCCGGGAATTCCCTCGTCCGTCTCGGCGGCGAACCGCTGCTTGTCCACGGTGATGAAGGTCGCCTCGCCTTGCGCGCACAGGAGCTCTCCGGCTCTCACCTCGGCGGTCATGAACAGCTTGCGTCCCTCGCGCCCGGCCAGGCGGGCTCGGCACGTCACGGTCTCGCCGACGGGCGTGCCGGCCCGGTAAGTCACGCTCAGCCGACCGGTGTAGGCGGCTTCGTTGTGGATGGCCAGGACGATCCCCATCGTCTCGTCGATCAACGCGGCAACCACCCCGCCGTGCGCCCTCCCCGGGGCGCCGCCGAAGGCCGGGCCGAGGGAGACCTCGAGCACGGCCTCGTCCCCCTCGCGCCACAGATCCGCTCCGGCGCTCAGGGGGTTCAGCTCGCCCGAGATGATCGATTCGGCGAAGAGGCTCTTGTGCTCGGGTGGCGACGAGGCCGTGGGGGGCTCGAAGAACGACCGCGACGAGTTCGGGATCCGGACGCGCTCAGGTCCCCCCTCGGCCAGCGCGGCGAGGTCGTCGACCTCGCGGGCGATGCGCCCGAGGAGCTCTCTGTCGGTCGACTTCGCCACCAGGGCGTGACCGAGACGGCGCACCGCTGCTGCTGCGTCGGCCCGTGCCGCACGATAGGACTCCTCGCTCAACGCTCAGCCCTCGTAGTGGGCGTCGGCGGCGGCGAGCGCCACGTCGAGGCGGGCCAGCGCCTCGGTGGCCTCCGAGGCCGAGATCGTGCAGGGCGGGACGATGTGGAGCCGGTGGTAGTTGATGAAGGGCAGCAGGCCCTGGTCCTTCATCGCTGCGGTCAGGTCCGCCATCGCCTGGGAGGTGCCGCCGTAGGGGGCGAGCTCCTCTTTCGTCGAGCGGTCCTTGACGAGATCGAGGGCGAAGAAGACCCCTTCGCCCCGCACCTCTCCGATCACCGGGTGCCTCTCGGCGAGATCGCTGAGACCCGGGCGGAGGACCTCGTCGCCGATCCTCTTCGCGTTTCTGACGATCCCCTCGTCCTCCATGGCGTTGATGGTCGCCACGGCCGCCGCGCACGCCAGCGGGTGGCCCGAGTACGTGAGCCCTCCAGGGTAGACGCGTGTCGAGAACGTCTCGACGATCTCTCTCGAGATCACGACCCCGCCGAGGGGGACGTAGCCGGAGTTGACGCCCTTGGCGAAGGTGATCAGATCCGGCGTGACCCCATGGCGGTCGAAGCCGAACCACTCACCGGTCCGCCCGAAGCCGCACATGACCTCGTCGGCGATGTAGACGATGCCGTGGTGGTCGCAGAGCTCACGCACCCCGGCGAGGTAGCCAGGGGGGGGCGGCATGATCCCCGCCGTCCGGGGGATCGTCTCGAGGATGATCGCGGCGATCGTCGAGGGGCCTTCGAGCTCTATGGTCCGGGAGAGGTGCGTGAGGGCCCGCTCACACTCCTCCTCCTCGGTCGTGGCGTTGAACTCGCTGCGGTAGAGGAACGGACCGAAGAAGTGCACGACCCCGGCGGTCCCCTGGTCGCTGGGCCACCGTCTCGGGTCGCCGGTCAGGTTCACCGAGAGCAGGGTGCCCCCGTGGTACGAGCGGTATCGGGAGAGCACCTTGGACCGGCCGGTGTGGAGCCGGGCCATGCGCACGGCGTGCTCGACGGCCTCGGTGCCGCCGTTGGTGAAGAAGACGTGGGAGAAGCTGTCCGGCGCCCGCTCCACGATCAGGCGGGCTGCCTCTCCCCGCACGTCGTTGGCGTAGCTCGGGGAGATCGTGCAGAGCCGATCGGCCTGGGCCTTGATCGCCTCGACCACGGCGGGGTGCTGGTGGCCGATGTTGGTGTTCACCAGCTGGCTCGAGAGGTCGAGGTACGTGTTGCCGTCGTAGTCGTAGACGTAGCTCCCCTCGGCGCCGGCGAGCGCCATCGGGTTGATCAGTGACTGGGCGGACCAGGAGTGGAAGACGTGGCCTCGGTCGTCGGCCATCACGGCCGCCTTGGCCTGGGGGTCGTTGATGGGTTCCATGGCTCCCAAGTCTGCCACCTTGCGCCCAGGATCTGACCGGGCCTCAGCGACGAGCGCTGCGCCTAGGGGACGTAGGCGCCGAGAAAGGCCAGCAGGCCGTAGGCGAACATCGCCACCGCGCTGAGCGTGATCACCGGGAGCGCCACCCGCTCGGACTTGATCAGCGTGGCCGCCGCGATGACCACGGGGAACGCGCTCAGCGCATAGCGCTCGAAGGAGTCGAGGTTCTGGCCGCTCAGGGCGGCGGCGATGACCACGGCGGCGAACAGGCCGTAGGAGACCGGGAGCCTCCAGAACGCCACGACGACCAGCAGGGCTGCCAGCACGATCCACGGCACGTGCAGGGCGGTGCCGACGTGGCCGTGGAGCGCGTCGAGGGCAGCGTGGTAGAGCACCGAGACCGGATCGCCGATCCCGCCGTGGCGGGAGCCGTTCATCTGGATGCGGAACGGCTCGAAGAAGCCGCCGAAGGCGTGCGCCACCCACGCCAGGTAGACCGCCGCGCCGAGAACCGGCGCGGCCACCGCGGAGACCTGAGCGACCCTGTCGAGGCGTTTGGCCCCCGACCAGCTCCGGATCAGCTCGACCAGGGCGGGGAGCGCGAGCAGCATCCCGATGGGTCGGGTGAGCCCGGCCAAGACCCCACAGAACGTCGCCAGCCACCACATGCGCCTGCGCAGGCCGTAGAACGCACCGATGGCCAGGACCAAGAAGAGCGACTCGGCGTACCCCATCACGAGGACGAAGGAGGCCGGGGTGAGGCAGAGCAGCCAGGCGGCCCGGCGGGCGACGACCCGGTCACCGAGCTCGAAGCGGGTGAGCAGGTAGATCCCCATGACGGCGAGGAAGCTGAGCACGTTGGCCAAGAGCACTGAGATCGACCCGACCGAGGCACCGGTGAGATGGTGGGCGGTGTTGAGCAGGCTCGGATAGAGGGGGAAGAAGCGGAGCCCCTGGTGAGCGACCCCGTGATAGCCGTCGGTGGCGATCGCCGAGTACCAGCTGGCGTCCGAACCGGTCAGTCCGGCGTGCGAGGCCGTCACCGCCTTGAGATCCCCGATCTTGAGATGGCTGACCTCGTAGCGGCTCAGGGCGAGCGACAGCCCGACGATGACCCGGGCGATGACGTAGGGGAGCCAGACGACCGAGACCGCCTCAGCCAGGCTGGGGGCCATCGCAGCGCCTCGCCCGCGGAGCGAGGGGCGCGAGCGACCCGCACCGCTTGATCGAGACTGCTCGTCTTGTCGAGTCGCTGACACGTGCGTGAACCCCCACCGCCTCGGCGTTCGTGCGGCGGAAGAACCCTACCGCCGGGTGTGGCCCGGTTCCTCGAACCTCTCGACAGCTCGGAGCTCCCTCGCAGAGGAGACCGGGACCCCGCAGGTTTCGGGTTCGAATCCCGAGGGGCGCACGAAGGTCGCTCCTCGGGCCATGTTCTCGAATGCTCAATCGGCCTGATTTGGCTCGACTGCAGCCAATTCTGCTGCCTGGAGACCAGATCCGAGAGGACTTGAGCGGACACTCGCGAATCTGACTATGGCTCTGATGCGAAGACGTACTTCTATGGACGCCTCCGGACCGCCCTTGATGGGGTCCCTGGACCTTGTTGGATCATCGGGCCTGTGGCCCTGAGGGCCACAGCGAGGCCTTGGCGGCCTCGTTTGAGTTCAGGGCAGGTGCGTCGAGCTGTTCTGTAGGTAGATCGAGGGAGCCGCGGATGGGACAATCGACCGAGCAACCTTGAAGCGCGAGCGAGGAGACAGGGATGGCAGCACGGCGCCGGAGACCCGATGACGAGTCAGCAACACGGACCGCGCTCCTTGATGCCGCCGAGGAACTCATGCTGGAAGAGGGCTACGCCGCCGTCAGCTCACGGCGGATCGCCAGCCGGGCCGGGGTCCCCAACGCCATCCACTACTACTTCGAGACCATGGACGACCTCTTCATCGAGCTCCTCCGCCGGGGTGCGCAGCGGAGCCTGGCGCACCAGGAGGAGGTGCTCGCCTCGGCGCAGCCGCTCTGGGGTTTCTGGGACCTCCTGCGGGACCGCTCGAATGGCGCGCTGAACGCGGAGTTTGTTGCCCTGGCCAATCACCGCAAGGCGATTCGCTCCGAGCTCGCTGAGTCTTCGCGCACCTTCCGCCGAATGCAGCTGGCCGCGCTCGCCGGCGTGATCGAGGGTTCCGACGCCGCGGCGGGCCCTCGGTCACCCGAGGCGATCGTCTTCATCCTGGGCGCCATCTCCCGCTTCCTCCTCACCGAAGATGCCTTCGGCTTGGACATCGGCCACGCCGAGGCCATCGAGCTCGTCGAGCGATGCATCCGCGAGATCGAAGGCGAGCGCATCAAGACCTGAGCATCCCAAGAGGGGCGTAACGAAACGGCCTCGGCGTGGAGATGACGAGAGAGCACCATCCCGCTCTCACGAACAGGTTGCCGACCCCCTCGCCGCGGCAGGGGCGGGGCGGTGACGGGATCGATCGGATTCCCCCGGAAGGCCGCTGTCGATTGCAGGGACCTTGTATTTCGTCACTTGACGAAATACTGTGATGGCACAAACGGTCGCTGAGCCCTGGTGCCAACGGCCAAGCGGATGACGGGTGCAACCGAGCGCGGAGAGGAGCGAACCCATGGTGACTCGCGAAGAGAACGAGCTGATGACCCGGGTCGAGGGTGATGCGCCGATGGGCAGGCTCATACGAGAGAACTACTGGGTCCCCTTCGCTCTGTCCGACAACCTCGTGGTGGGGGACGCACCGACGCCAGTACGCCTCTTGGGCGAGAACTACGTCGCCTGGCGCGTCCCCGATGGCCGGATCGGCTTCCTCGCCGAGGGCTGCCCCCACCGCCAAGCTTCGCTACTCCTGGCGCGTGTCGAGGGTGACGGGCTGCGCTGCATCTATCACGGCTGGAAGACCGACGTGTCTGGCTCCGTGGTCGAGGCGCCCACACAGGTGGTCCGGCACGAGCAGTTCTGCGCCAGCGTCACGGTCGCCCACTTCCCCGTGCACGAGGCCGGGGGCATCGCGTGGGTGTGGCTCGGCGGCCCCGACCCAGCTGCCTTCCCGGACCTGCCCTTCACTGCCGAGCACGGGAACAAGACGGCGGTCACGTTCTCGGTCCTGCCCGTCAACTGGCTCCAGGCGCTCGAGGGCGGGCTCGATTCGGTCCACGCGGGGATCCTCCACCAGAGCTGGACCCGCAATGTCGTGCGAGACAAGAGCGAGGCGATGGATGAAGGCAAGGCCAGTATCGCCTTCACCAAGATCCCGACCTACGAGACCGCAGAGACGCCCTTCGGCATGCGGGCCGCCTCGCTTCGCCAACAGGACGACGGCCGCACCTACGCCAGAGTGACGAACTTCTTCTTCCCGCTCGTGATCGTCGCAGCGACCGGCTTCGTCGATCGCAAGCACGTCTTCGCCTTCGTGCCGGTGGACGACACCCACCACATCTTGTTCTTCGGCAGCTATGGCACGGCACCGGTGTCCCAGAAGGACTTCGGCGCCGTTAGAGCCGACTTCGATCCTGATCCGCGCAACTTCTCGACGGTAAGCGGTGACCGATCGAATCGCTGGGGCCAGGACCGTGCGCTGATGGATGCCGGCCACTTCACCGGCTTCGACCGTAGCGTGGTCGACGAGGATTCCGTGGTGCAGGTGAGCATGGGCCCGATCGTCGACCGGACGAAGGACCACCTCTCGGGCAGCGACGCCGCGGTCGCCACCGCCCGGCGCCTGCTGCGCGCCGTGCTGGCCTCCTCCGAGGCGGGCGAGCTCCCG
>JADGOD010000229.1 GCA_017883125.1 Acidimicrobiales bacterium | reverse complement strand
GAGGACCTCGAAGAGGCCCACGATGAGGACGAACCTCCTCATCACTTCGCGACGATTCCGAATCATGGGTCTCCTTCGACGAGGAACTGTATCCCGCTGCCTCACGGTGATCGATCCGCCATAGGGTCGAAACTGCTGTTCGAGGGCTCTCCGGAGTCCCTGGGTGACCGCCCGGGTAGCGAGCTGTGCACAGAGAAGGAGCCGAGAGATGTCGCTGATCCCCGATTCACACCGTGACCTGATCGAGAGCGCAGGGGTGGGCACGCTGAGCACCGTGGGGGCCGACGGAACCCCCCAGGTGACGGCGCTGTGGTACCTCCTCGACGGTGACGTGGTGCGCACCTCGTTGATCACCACGCGCCAGAAGTACAAGAACGCGCTGGCCCACCCGAAGGCGACGCTCTTCATCCTGGATCCGACGAACTCCTATCGGGCACTCGAGATCCGCGCCGAGTGCACGTTCGAGGACGACCCGGACCTCGAGTTCTTCAGTCGGATCGTCCGGCACTACGGCCAAGAGCCCGAGACGTTCCCCGCGGAGAAGGACGGTCGAGTGATCCTCACCCTGACGCGGACCAGAGTGGTGGCCACCGGCTGAGAGGGGACTGCCCGCGGAGTTCGATGCGTGATCTCCCTGGTGCTCAGGGCCGCGGACTTCGATCCGGGTTACGGTGGCAAATGAGTCCGATTCGCCCGATCCACCGCACCGCGGAGGATCAAGAGCGTCGGGCGATCTCCGCCAGGGGCCCTTGGTGGCGAGCCGACCACCGGGCCGAATCCGACGTGGTCTAGGTGTGCTTCTCCGCCGAAGGTGATCTTGTCGGCGGAGCGGTGGTCGTGGCGATCGGCATCGACGCCTGCCGGCACCTTCGTGGGCGCAAGGAGTACCTCTTCGTCGCCGCCCTTCCGCTGCTGCTCGGACTCCACCAGATCGTCGAGACCTTCGTCTGGTGGGGTCTGCGGGGGATCGTCTCCCCGCAGGTGGGAACCGTGGCGATGTGGATCTACCTGATCTTCGCGCTGGTGCTGCTACCGGTCATCATCCCCCTGCTGGTGCTCGGCCTGGAGCGCACGTCGGCGATGCGCTGGCGGATCGCGCCGTTCGTGGTGCTCGGCGCCGGCGTGGGCGCCGTCATGATGGCGACGATGCTGCGCACGCATCCGACAGCTCAGCTCGGGGCCTATCACCTGGCCTATTCGATCGGGCTGCAGCACGGGATCCTCCTCACCGGGCTCTACATCGTGGCCGCCTGCGGGTCCATGCTGGTCTCAGGGTTCCGTCAGGTCTTCTGGTTTGGCATCGCCAACCTGGTCGCCATCGTCGTCCTGGCCCGGCTCTGTGCCGATGGGTTCACCTCGCTGTGGTGCTTCTACGCCGCACTGGCCAGCGGGGCGATCGCCCTCTATATGCGGTTCGGTGAGCCGCGGCTCTCCTCGTCGGCGGACCCGACGGGCGCCGTCTCGGGCTGAGGAGGCCCAGGTCGTCGCCTGGGCGGGCGGCGGGTGGGTCTTCTCACCCACCGAGCGGTGAGTCCCTCAGCGCTCCCAGCAGGGCCCTTCGAGACCCGAGCAGCTCGCCGTAGAGGTGCTGGCCCTTATCGCCGACGTAGATTCGGATGCCGCCCCCGAGCCACCGCACCTTGAAGGGGATGTCGCTGACATCGACGCTGCGGATGGAGTGCCAGGGCAGGAAGAACGAGCCTCCCAGCAGGCTCCTGGGCGTCAAGAGGCTTCCCGCCGTCCACCTGATCCCCTCATCCTCGATCTGGAGGCGTCCGCCCGAGATCCCCAGTCGGCCGATCTGGGACCGCTTGGATCTCGAGAGGTGGATCACGTCGGGGAACCTCGAGCGGTCGTCGAAGTCGGCCTCGTCGAAGCCGACAGATCCGATCCACCAGATGCCATCTCGACCGTGCCGCCTCCGGCTCCGCCAGAACTCGACGCCGATCAGGGCACTGGCGACGAGAGCGATGGCGCCGACGACGAGGAACGGCGCGACATCTCCGCGCAGGAGTGCGATCACCAGCAGGAAGACCACCCCACCGGCGATGAGCGTGGTCATCTGCTTGCGGAACGCAGAGACGTCCTCCTTCGGTGCGGCGTGCTCGGTCACCCTCTGGCGTGGTGGCGTTCCCGGATCGGGAGAGCGATCATGCGTCACTGCAAGAGCAGCCTACGAGGCGGCGGATCTGAGGACTCCACGCGCCGTTGCTCTCGTCGAGCGCACCCGTCGCAGGCGACACCCTTCGCCATGTCGGGAAGGGTGAGGCGCACGGCTTCCTTGAAGAGGAACATCGGCGTCTCGCGACCTGACTCGGCGGCTCCGACGGCGACCGGGAACGCGACGGCCACCTTCTCCGAATCCTCGAGTCCGGTGGTGAGGCTGATGGCAGCGTTGTTGGTCATGGTCGATCGAGCTCCGTGGCCTCGGTGGTCGTTGTGGCCATTCTCGGGGACCGCGAAACCGCTGACAGACGCAAGATCTTGAGCCATGGTTCGAGAGGATCTGATTGAAAACGCGTGCTTGCAAGATTACGGTTCAGTCATAAGCAAGCGTGCGGGGGGCTGAGATGGCGTTCATCCAGATCATCGAGTTCAGGACGGCGCGAGCCGACGAGATCGAGGCGGTGCTCCAGGAGTGGCAGTCCGAGACGGCGGGGCGCCGGAGCGCTCAGCGAGCCACCTTCACCCAGGACAGGGACAGTCCGAGCACGTACCTCCAGATCGTCGAGTTCCCGTCGTACGAGGAAGCCATGGCCAACTCCGAGCTCCCTGAGACCAGATCGTTCGCCGAGCGGCTCTCAAAGCTCTGTGACGGGCCCATCGTCTTCCGCAACCTTGAGGTTCGCAGCGTCGAGGAGCTGTGACGCTCACGCCGAGCGAGCCAGGGAGCCCAGTGATTCGAGAGCGGTTGCTCGCCGGAGTCTCCCCGCCGAGACAGTGACGTGATCACCTCATGAGGGTGGCGCGTCGGAGGACCGAGCTTCCTCGTGTGGTCGCTCAAGTGGCGTGAAGGAGGGCGGCTTTCGGTGACTGCTCAGACGGCTGAAGCCGCCAGCCCTCTGGAGGCAAATTGGGTGGATCGCCGACGCGATCGGCATCCGCACGAAGGATGGGGCGGGAGCCGACCCGGACGAGCCGTTCTCGGAACACGGCTGATCCAGCTCTGACTTCGACGAGCATGGCCAAGCACGTCGCGCGGGTGATGCACTAGAAAAGGTGCGAGGGAGGTGTCGGATGCCCGTGCTCGATGCAGTGCTCCGCCCCGTGAGGGCGATCGGGT
>JADGOD010000228.1 GCA_017883125.1 Acidimicrobiales bacterium | reverse complement strand
CGATGCCGAGCGCGAGGTCGAGGGAGAGCGCTCCGGTGGGGATCGATTCGATGGCCATGTGGACGTTCTCGCCCATGCGCATGATCGAGCCCTTGCCGAACTGCTTCTCGATCTGGCCCAAGGCCATGTCGAGGGCCTTGCCCTTGTCGTCTTGCTGCGCCATCTCGCTGCTCCTTCTTCGTTCGTGATCTGTGGTGCTCGTTGCGACGCACCCTAGAGAGGAGGTGTGTCACCTCTTCGACGGGTCTGTTTCACACTGCGTTCGATCAGTGTAGAGCGAACAGGTGTTCGTGTGTCGGATCCCTGGAAATCCTCCCCCGCTCACCGGTCCCCGAGGAGACCACGATGAACGAAGACTAGGGCCTGGGCGGCGCCATCGGTGGGAACGTCGCCCGGTGGTGGATCTCGTAGACCGAGCCCTCGGGACTGGAGGTCGACTCGATGAGGCACAGCTCGCTGGCTTCGAAGCTCGCCGTGATCGGCACTCCGATCAGGTCGGGATCGAGCGTGCGGTGCCGCCGCAGCCGGGCGATGGTGAGGTGGCCGAGGAACGAATGGTCGCGCGTTCCCAGGGCGTCACCGAGCGCCTCGTCGACCACTCGGGCGAGCAGCTCAGCGCCGGTGGCGGGCACCACGAGGGTGCCGTCTCTCCCGAGGCGGATGGTGGCCGGCCCGAGCAAGATGGCCGGCGGGCCGAGCTGGGCGGTCACCTCGTCGGCCACCTCGGTCAGCATCGCCACGATGGCGTCGTCCACATGGGAGCTGTAGCGGACCGTGACGTGCCAGCGACGCTCGGGCTCCCAGCGCACCCCCTCCCGCTCCGGACGGGGATGGCTCCTCAGGGCGTCGAGCGCATCGCCCGAGGGCAGCAGAGCGAGGAAGACCGACATGTCGAACGCCCCTCGACCCGGCTCAGTCGACCAGCGAGGCGTAGACGAGCTGACTGAGCTGCTCCCTGATCGGGTGCGTCGAGCTCGGCAGCAGCTGGGTGAAGAAGGAGACCTCGAGGCCCTCGGTCGGATCGACCCAGAACGCGGTCGACGCCGCCCCGCCCCACGAGAAGGACCCCTCGGTGGTCGGGACCCGGGAGGGGACCGCATCGAGCACCACGGCGAAGCCCAGGCCGAAGCCGACCCCCTTGTACGCGGTCTCGGAGAACCCGTCCCGGGCGAGGGTCTCGAGATCGCCGCCACCGGGCAGGTGGTTCCTCGTCATGTACTCGAGCGTCCTCGACGAGACCACGCGCACCCCGTCGAGCTCGCCGCCTCCGAGCAGCATCCCGGTGAAGCGCTTGTAGTCCCCCGGCGTGGACACCAGGCCCCCGCCTCCACCGAGCATCGTCGGCTTACTGAGGGCGGCCGACCCCATCCCGGGGATCGAGACGGCGGCGAGGTTGTTAGTGGCGTCGGGGATGTAGAGCGCGGCGAGGCGATCGTGGCTCGCTTCGGGGGCGAAGAAGCCGGTCTCGTCCATCCCCAAGGGGTCGAGGACCAGCCGGCGCAGCGCGATGTCGAGCGGCTCGCCGGTCACGCACTCGATAAGTCGGCCCAGCACATCGGTGGCCATCGAGTAGTTCCACGCCGTCCCCGGCTCGAAGAGCAGCGGGAGGTCGGAGAGGTCCTCGCAGGCCTTGGCCAGATCCGTCCCCGGCGGCCACCCCCACGCATACCCGGCGCGTCGGTAGAGGGCGTCGACGGTGTGCGTGAACTGGAACCCGTAGGTCAGCCCGGCGGTGTGGGTCATGAGGTGCCAGACCCGGATCGGCTCGTGCGAGGCCACCGTCGTGGGAGCGTTCTCGTAGCCACCGGTGAAGATCCTGGGGTTCTCGAAGCATCCGATGATCGATGAGATCTCGTCGTTCAGACCGAAGTGGCCCTCCTCCCAGAGGCGCATGGCGGCGACCGTGGTGATGGGCTTGGTCATCGAGTAGATCCGGAAGATGGTGTCCGCGGTCATCTCGACCCCGGCCTCGCGGTTCCGGTACCCGCCGATCCCCACCCACGCCACCTCTCCGCCGCGGGAGACCGATGCGACGAACCCGGCCAGCTGGCCGGCCTCGACATAGGCCCCGAAGTGCTCGCTGATCCGATCGAGGCGCTCGCGGTCGAGGCCGACGTCGCCCGGCTCGATGGTCGGCTCCAGCACTCCCACCACTCCCCCTCCAGCCCCTTGGCTCACCGAGGCCATCCGCCCTCAGGGATCTTCTCGCCGAGGCTACCGTCGACGAGGCGCGCTCAGCTCAGAGGATACCGAGCGTCCAGCCTTCGTCCTCCACGATCTCGGCCCGGTCCTCCGCCGAGAGCCCGAGCAGCGACGTCGGTGCGAGCATCGCGGCTCGGCCCTCGGTCCCCGCTGAGCGGAGCGCCTCGAGGGTCCCGCGGACCTGTTGCTCGTCCCGGCAGCTCCCCGGCATGGCACGCCACCCGAAGAGGGCGTGCCAGGTCTCGGCCAGCACGATCGCCGAGCCCGGATCGGCGGGTCCGTCGAAGGGCCAAACGGCCAGGGCGTCGCCGAACCTGGCGCGCAGGCGCTCTAGATGGGGCAGGCAGGTGAGCATCTGGCCCCCCACCGAGCCCTTGCCGACCAGCATTCAGTTCGAGATCACCCCAGCGCCGGCCAGCTGCTCGCAGCAGCGCAGCCGGGGCAGCGGGTTCTCAACCAGCCCGGGGACGGGACGGTCCTTGACCGAGAGGTTCGTGAAGACCTCGAAGCGCGTCGAGATCGGCCGGCCCCAGAACAGCCGGGTCCCGGCCTCGGCGTTCAGCGCGTCGGCCACCTCGAAGCGGTTGTTGGCGTTCGTCTCGAGGTCGTCCTCG